>JAVCDK010000044.1 GCA_030765865.1 Candidatus Celaenobacter antarcticus
CTGCTGAAGATATTAGACATAATGTGATTGGAACTATTGTGGATATAGCAGTTCATCCTCGTGATACTAATATAATTTTTGCAGAAAGTATGTACTACACTCTGCGTCTTTACAAAAGTGAGGATAGAGGAGATAGTTGGCAATTAGTCCTTATCGATGGTGGTATTATAGTATTTGATCCAACATATCCTGACACTATTTATTATGGCGAGCATAGGAGTTTAGATTGCGGAGAAACCTGGGAAGATTTTATTGGTACTGTTCCAGGTGGTGGAATAGTTGCAGTTCATCCTTTTAATTCAAATATTTTATATTTATATAATGGATTTAATATATTTATTTCATATGATTGGGGAGAGAATTTTCAAGTACTAGGTACAGATACTCATTATGGGATTATTACGATCGTAGTTGATGAGCTAAATCCAGATAATATATTCTATTGTACCGGATATGATGGGATATTTTATACTACTGATGCAGGAGAGCACTGGTATAATCTTGATGGACCTTATGATGTAAGAACAGTAGATATTATCCCATTTTCAGATGAGGGTAAAGTATATATTGCCACGAATGGAGATGGTGTATGGTTTGGTGAGGATATACAGTTTGGTGTTGAAGATAATGGTTCTCCTTTAGTTGTTAAAAACTCTCTATTGAAAAATTATCCAAATCCTTTTCATCTCTCAGTGGACGAATCTGGTCTAAAAACAACTATTGTTTACAACATAAAAAAAGAAAGCACTATAGAGTTATCAATCTATAATATAAAAGGAGAGTTGGTAAAAACTCTTTATAAAGGAAAGCATAAAAAAGGAAAATATTCCCTAATATGGGATGGGAAAAATAGTAAAGGTAAGGAGGTGATGAGCGGTGTTTATTTATACACATTACGGGTAGGTGATAAATGTATCACCAGAAAGATGTTGTTGGTCAAATAGCTATAAGTCCTTCAATAAAGGATAAATATAGCTATTTATTAAATAAGTTAACCCAAAAACATTCGGAGGATAAGATGAAAGCATCAAATCTTAAGATAGCAGTAATAGCAATGACTTTGCTTTCTTTTACTGCTATAGCAAATGCACAAACTATCTACCTTAACAACCGTCAATATGATAAGATTGATGATCAATGGTATCAGATTGAGAATGGATACCAATATAAGGTGAATAATTCTATTATAACAGTAAAATTCCAGAGTAATGTAAATCAATCTCAGAGAGATGCGGTAAATCAGGCTAATGATTGTGAAATTATTAGAGTTAATATACTTGGATATTATGATCTTGAGATACCTGAAAATATTGACCCATTAGAAGTTGTGCAGGATTATATTAATAGTGGATTAGTAGAAGTTGCAGAACCTAATACTATTGGTGAATATTTAGAAGTTCCCAATGATCCTTATTATAGTAACCAGTGGTTTCATCATAATGAAGATGATGGTTGAATTGAGAGTTACCTGGCTTGGGATAAAGAGAGAGGAGAACCCAATGTCATAATTGGGATATTGGATAGTGGCACAGAAATACTTCATATAGATTTAGAAGGCAATATATGGGTTAATCCTGGCGAAGATTTAGACGGAGATGGAGTTGTCTGGGATATGGATGATATAAACAGAATAGATGACGATGGCAATGGTTATATTGATGACATTGTAGGATGGGATTTCGGAAATGACAATAACGATGTAACAGGACCTTATTATCATGGCACCCATGTGGCAGGTGTCACAGGTGCTGTAACAAATAATAAAACTGGTGTTGCAGGAGTCGCTGGTGGCTGGAGTGAAGCGAATCCTGGATGCAAGATGCTTATTGGAGGTGTTGGTGATTCGGCTCCTATTGGAGATGTGCTTGATGATGCAATAATATATGCAGCATTAAACGGCGTGAAAGTTATTACAATGAGTCTTACTGTTGGACAATCAAGTGCAATTGAGGACGCAATTGAAACAGCGTATAATGATTATAACTGCTTTGTGGATTGTGCTTCTGGCAACAGCTATGCCCCTTCTCTGCCTTTTCCGGCTAATAGTGAATATGTTTTTGCTGTAGGAGCTTCTACTGAAGATAAAATGAGAGCAAGTTTTTCCAATTATGGAGAAGGTTTAGATGTGGTTGCTCCGGGTGTGGAAATATATAGTACCCAATTAGATAACACTTATGGAAGCAGTAGTGGCACTTCTTTTGCTGCTCCCCAGGTTGCAGGTGTTGCAGGACTAATTGCTTCCTATCGTCCTGATTTCACAAATACAGATATAGAACGAGTAATCTGCTGGACAGCAGAAAAGCTTCCGTATTATGATTTTAATGAAGAGAAAGAGTATGGAAGATGGAATAATGAAGTAGGATATGGAAAACTTAATGCAGATAGAGCACTTGGTATCTCAGGTGTAATATCATCATCAATTGAACTTACACAAGGCAATTATATTTGTGGAGAAGAGGGAGAAGAGGTTATTCTAAATAATGGTGCAACCTTAAAAGTAGATGGATCTGGAGACCCTATTTATTATCCGGGCACAACTGAAATTATGGAGAAAAAGCGAGCTTGCTTATATGTAGACAATACAGATTTTCTAATACATGATGGCTCAATTGTTGAAGTTGATGGGAATGAAGTGTATGGAAGAGTTACTCTTTTGGGCAGAAGTTTAGTAGAAGTTATCAATGGTTCTATATTCAACTTAGCTTATTATTCCAGTTTATATGGCACGGAGCATACGGTTTATGAAGACCCTGCAACAGGAGAGAGGTATGATACATGGATAGAAGCATCTCAAAATATTCCAAATATTGGAGCAGAACATGCAATTCCCGGTGATAGGGTTGTAGTAAATAGCAATGGCGAATTTGATGCGATTTCATCTGTAATAAGTGGCGTTGATGGAAATTTCTGGGATGGTTTCTACATTACCCAAGAATCTCATGATGCCATAAGCAGTTTTCAATACTGTGATGTTTCAAAAATTAGTAATATTGATGTTTCTGGAGCCTGGTTATTCATCTGGGAATCTCACTTCCATGATTTTGGACAGATTTTTGCTCGTGATGATGCATATTTAAACCCTGCATATAGTTCATTTGAAAATAGTTATACCAGCCCATTTTTATGTTACGAAAGCACACTCAATGCTTATTATGATACTATAAGATACAACAATGGTACGGGTGTTAGCCTTTCATATCCGACTCCTGTTTTAAGCACACTTACTAATAGTTTAATAAAAGAAAATTCTCTCTGGGGTATCCGAAATTATAATTCTGCAATAGGGATGTGGTGCGATGAAATAGCTAATAACGGTCAATATGGTTTTGTAAGCTTAGGAAACTCAACTCCGTTTATACATGGTGGTTGTGTATTTTCAAATAATGGTGGTGCTGAAATACTTGCGTCACATAGTGCCTTTCCCAATTTTGGTGACTTTTGGGGTATGAATACAGTAGTTGATGATGATTATGAGCCTGGTCCTTATGGATCAAACTATTTAGACCAATATCTTTTGATGTGTGGAAATCATACTGGAGATCCTCACGACTGCACAAGTCTTATAATAGATACTTTTGATGAAACTAGGTTTTACCCAAGTATTGATGCATTCTACTTTGGCGATGAAAAACCACCAGAAAAAATTCTATATGAAGAAGGGATAGCAGAAATATCAGATTCGCTCTATGAATCAGCAAAACTTAAAATGAAAGAAATTGTAGATATTTATCCTGAGACAGAAACAGCCAATAATGCTTTGCAATGGCTTATGTACCTGGAAAAGTTCAGTGGACATGATTATGTGGGTTTGCGAGATTATATTGAAAACATCGATGACCTTTCTTATCCTCATCTTGAGAGAACAAAATACAACACTATAACTTCAACTTATATGGCAGAAAAGGATTATGAAGCTGCAATTACAAGACTGGAATCTATTCTTGCCAACCCACCATCAGAGCCAGATTCAATCTTTGCGTATATTGACGAGGGATATTGCTATCTCAAGCTTGATGAAGAGGGTGGTAAAGCTGGTACGGTAGAATGCACGTTCAAGCCAAGGTCCTTTGATGAGTTTAAATATGTTTCTCAAAATCTTACAAAAAATCTATTAGATAAAGCGATCCCTACTTCAGAACCTCCTACAACAAACCCGCAAACAATCGAATTTGCTTTACATCAAAATTATCCAAATCCTGCATCCCTATCTACCACATTCTCTTTTTCAATTCCTGCAAATACAAAAGATGCTGAACTAAAAATCTACAACTTAAAGGGGCAGTTGGTTAATACCTTTATTCCGGAAATCAACGAAAAAGGAATTACTGATAATCTTACGTGGGACTGCAAAGATGAGAATGGAAGAACATTAAGCAATGGTATCTACTTCTACAAACTCACTGCTGATAAAAAAGAAATCGTAAAGAAAATGGTACTGATGAGATAACTCTTGACCCTCACTTACATAAAAGGAGACGTACTCTTGTGTGCGTCTCCTTTTTCCTTTATTGAAACTTATAAAGATTTAATATCGGGATTTCAATAAGAGGATTGACAAAAAATTCACCCTCAAGAATTTCCAACAAAATCAAAATATTCACGAGGTTTTTGAATGAAGAAAGTAATCTTTTTCATAACTTGTTTACTATGTCTGAATGTTTCACTTTTTGCAAATAATAATGGTGCTACACATATACACTACGCAGAAATTCCTCATGCTGAGCAGTGGTACGAGGACCATCCCGGGGAGCTTCCCATCTGGCTCACAGAAGAGGAAAAACTTCATCTCGACGAGATCGGCAGGGATTTCCGTCCTACCCTCGAACCTCCGACACCTGTACGTCAACCTGCAGAGTTTGCTCCTATGCAGGGAGTTTTAATTAATTATGGGGGAGACGGTTATTTTGGCATTCCAATGGCTCTAATTGCAGAAATGGCTGAAGATGTAATTGTATATACGATTGTTTCATCCATTAATCAGCAATATACCGTGGAATCATTATTCACATCAAATGGAGTTAACACAGCTAACTGTGAATATATCATTACACCATCAGACTCAAAATGGACACGAGACTATGGTCCCTGGTTCATTTTTAATGGAAATAACGAATCCGGAATAACTGACTTCAATTATAATCGTCCCCGCCCGAATGATAATGCTATCCCATCTTTCTGCTCAACCTATTTTAATATTAATTATTACTATATGAATCTTATTGCGACTGGTGGAAATTATATGACCGATGGACATGGTATATCTGTTTCGACAGATCTTATATGGGAAGAAAATCCCAGTTTAACCCATGCGGCAATAAACACTCTTGTCGAAGATTACCTTGGGATAGAAACTTACCATGTTGTACCTGATGTGAATGGGGACTATATTAAGCATATTGACTGCTGGGGAAAATATCTAAGCCCCACACAGATCTTGATTCGGGAAGTTCCCACGACTCATTCACAATATGATGAGATTGAAGCTGCAGTTGATTATTTTGAAGCTCAACCAAGCTGCTACGGAACGAACTATGAAGTCCCGCGTGTGTACACCCCAGGTAACCAGCCGTATACAAACTCACTTATTCTCAACAATAAAGTTCTTGTTCCGATAACAGGAAGCGGCTATGATGCTCAAGCAATCGCATCTTACGAAGCAGCAATGCCGGGCTATGAAGTGCTCGGTTTCACTGGCTCGTGGCAATCTACCGATGCATTGCACTGCAGAGCAATGGGCGTCACAGATCAGGGAATGCTCTACATCTATCATACCCCAATTTCAGACACCCTCAACACGAGTGATGATATCCCTATTATTGCAAATATCCATGCCTATAGTGGAGAAGCACTTATTGCCGATTCTCTCATCGTATATTGGAAACGTTCAACGGACATAGATTTCAATGCAGTTTCACTCAATCATTTTATCGGTGAAGTTTATACCGGGACGATTCCCGCGCAACCAAATGCAACACTAATAAACTATTACATTCATGCTGCGGATAATTCCGGCAGAAGTGAAAATAACCCATATATCGGCGCACCTATGGCATACTCCTTCTATGTGATGAACTCCGTCTCTGTCGATGAACCGCAGCAAAATATCATCACAGAAGCCACAAATTATCCCAATCCCTTTAGTGGCAACACAACTATTGCCTTTACTTTAAAAAATAACAATTCTTCTAAAATTGAAATTGGCATTTATAATATCAAAGGGCAACTGGTAAATATCTTAACTACTCAAGCAAATAATAACCTTATCTCAGTAAACTGGGATAGTTTTGATCAGGCAGGCAATGATGTACCTGCCGGCGTTTATTTCTACAGGATAATTCTTGATGGCAAGATCTTTACGCAGAAAATGTTGAAGGTGAAGTAATTCAAATTTAGCAGGTTTGTAAGACTTAAAAAACATAATTTACTTTTTCATTTATTTTTCGAAAGATGAGTAAGATTTTAAAAAAGTCTAAATCCTAATTTCTAATAACAAATGAAATGTCAAAGTAATTATATCCTATTTAATTTCTTAAGATGTTCTCTATATGTTTTCGAGAATATATGCCGTTTGTTCTTCCCTGCAAAAAAGAATAGATATTCCGTATCCTGCGGGTGCAATGCAGCAAGTATAGATTGAATTCCGGGATTGCAGATAGGCGTGGGTGGTAGCCCTCTGTACAAATATGTATTATAATCTGATTGTATTTTAAGATCGTCGTAATATATTTTTTTACGGGAAATCCGATTTAGCTCCAGCGCATAGGCAACTGTAGGATCTGCCTGTAGAAACATCCTCTCTTTCAATCTTTTATTATACACTCCAGCTATAAGCGGTCGCTCATCGTCATAAATTGCTTCTCTCTCGACGATCGATGCCATGATCACCATATCATATAATGAGTCAAAAGAAAGCGGATTTGGATGAACATTTTCAAACTGCAAAAAGAAATTATCAACCATCATTTGAATAATATATTTTTCATCCGCAAAATAAGGAATGTAATATGTTTCAGGAAAAAGGAAACCCTCAAGACTCTGTATCGGCAATTCTAAGCTGTCAATATATGAAGAATCCGAGCAAAGCGACATAAAAGTGCTGTAATCAGCCAGTTCCTGGCGTTCGAGCAAACTTGCTATTCGACGGACAGTATATCCCTCAGGTACAGTAATGCGATTGGTCACAACCTCCCCGCTTGTCAGTTTATCAAGCACATCTAAAAAGGAATATTTACCTGTAAAATTGAATTTGCCGTACTTTAGCTGTTTATCTGCCGGTAAAAATTTATTGATCACAAGAAAAAGTGTCGCTGAAGATATGATCTCCTTTTGTTCCAATTTTTTTGCGATCTGAAATACTGAGGAACCCTTTGAAATCTCTATTGTTTTATTAAGAATCGGATATTCTATATACAAGCTTGAAATGGTGAAATACACAAAACACAAAAAGACAAAAATTAATAGTATGAAAAATACTTTTCTCATAAAATTGTATTATTCGTTATGATGTTCAAGGTAATCTTTCAGAAGCAAAGATGCTGCAAGCTGATCTACTTTATCCCGGTTTTTCTTGAGCTTCCTGTTCGCCTGGTTCAAGAGAGCAACCGCTGCTTTCGTCGTATAGGATTCATCCCACAATGTTATCGAAATAGAAAGATGATTTGAGAGCATCGCAATAAATTTTTTTATATCTTTTGATTTTTTAGAATCCATTCCATGAGCATTTAATGGATTACCGACAATAAGAGCGCCGACATCCCGATCCTTGACTATCCCGACTATCTCTTTCACTACATCTGGAGTTTTTCTTGTATCGATTGTTTTATAAGGAAAAGTAATAAGCTGTTCCGGATCAGTAAGGGCGACTCCGATACGCCGTTCTCCATAATCCAATGCCATTAATCGCTTCAATTCTCTGCTGCTCTTCCTGTATTAAATCACTGCAGTGATTTCTTGTCGATTGAACTGTGCTTCTCTTTTTGAAGCGTCTTTATATTCTCAATTTTGAACTTTATCTCTTCTATCGACTGCTTTATCTCATCAACTTCTTTAAATAAATCAGCAATATAGGGATCATTTTTAAATTCCGTTTTCTTACTATAAACATATTCTCCAATATCCTTCAAACTGCTGTTTACCTTTGCATTTTTTTTTGCGATATAAAGCTTTAATTTTGAAATTTTTGCCACGTATTCTGCTTTATTTGCAACAGTCGAAAGCATACCACCGACTTCATTTTTAACTTTTTTTAGCATATCTTTCGTTTCCATTATACTCACCTCCACACAACTTAATGTTATTATCTATAATAATGTCAATAATTTCGAACAACAATAAAAATACATTATATTAAAAAATAAGTATGAAAAATTGATTTCACTTGACAATCTTATTCAACGAATGAGATTTTAATCAAATTTATTTGAATAAAATAATTTTAAAATAAAAAGTTAAAGAAATCGGAGGTTTTCGATGAAGAAAACATTGGTGGCAGTTCTGCTGTTTTCACTTATAGCTTCACTCGCATTTGCCAGCAGTTTTCAAATTGCTTTAGATAAAGCAGAAACAAATTTTGAAATAACTGAAAATTCCTATTACAATTTAGATATTACTTTTGAATTTTCAGAAATAACAACTCTGGATGTATCGTCCAAAAAAGGAGTTTTTACTGAACTTCGTATTCCTGACGGCTATTATGTCGGAAAGATTGGTTCTCCAAAACTTCCTGCAATCAAAAAACTGATTGAAATTCCATTTGGTGCTGAGGTTACTATCGAGGTTCTTGATTATACTGTCAGCGAATATGATCTTCATGATTATCAAATCTTAAACAAGATCATGCCTGTGCAGCCCTCGCTTTCTAAAAGTATAGATTCCTCCACAGTTCCTTTTGAATTTAATGAAGATGAATATGCAGTAAATGCCTATAATGAAGAAGATCCCGCAACTGTAAAAGTTCTTGGTACATTACGCAGTTTCCATATAGCTCAATTGGTCATTGCACCTGTTCGATATAATCCCGTTGAAAACAAGATAAAATTCTATAATGACATAAAAGTTCAGGTTACCTTTCACAATCCAGATATAGCGGAAACCAAATATATCAAATCTGCAACCTATTCTCCATATTATAACGTCATTAACGATAGACTCTTTAATGGTGGAAATCGCGACTATCCAGCCAATCCCGACCTTGTAACATATCCTGTAAAATATCTCATTGTTGCACATAGAATGTTCGAAGCTACTCTTGAAGATTTTATCGAATGGAAAACTCAAAAAGGTTTTGAAGTCATTGTTGGTTATACAGACATAATCGGAAGTTCCACCATTCAAATCAAAACCTGGGTCCATGACCAGTATGACGCAGGAACTCCTTTGGATCCGGCACCTAGCTTCGTGTTGTTCGTCGGTGATACAGGACAGGTTGCTTCTGAAACAGGTTCTTCCAGCAATAAAGTCACAGACCTCTATTATTGCAGTGTTGATGGAGACATGTTCCCGGAAATGTATTATGGAAGATTCTCGGCAACGACCACTGATCAGCTTCAAACTCAAATTGACAGAACTCTATATTACGAAAAGTATGAATTCACCGATCCTTCATTTTTGGATAACGCAACACTTATAGCAGGCGCTGATGCTTCTCATAATCCGAGTCATGGCCAACCCACAGTTTTATATGGAACTGATAATTATTTTAACACTGCTCATGGATTTGTTGACGTTCATTTATATCTCACTTCCTACACAGGATGCTATGATACCATTGATGATGGCGTTACTATGATTAACTATACTGCTCATGGAAGCCAAACAAGCTGGGGTACTCCTAATATGACCCAAACAATGGTAAATAACTTAACAAATGTTGGTAAATATACACTTGCAATTGGGAACTGCTGTCTTTCCGGTGATTTTGGTTATACAGAGTGCTTTGGTGAAACATGGGCTCGGGCAACCGACGCCTCTACCGGAGACCCAACCGGCTCAATCGGTTATATTGCTTCTGCTCCCTCATCCTACTGGCATGAAGATGTATATTGGTCAGTCGGAGCATTTCCGTTTGTAGGAAATGGTGTAACTCCCACATACGATGAAACCTCATGGGGTGCTTATGATGCACCCTTTGTGAGCGACTATGTATGCCAGGATGCAATGAAATTCGTGGGCAATCTCGCAGTTACCGAAGCAGCGGATCTTGGTTATCCTCAGCACTCCACACCTCTCTACTACTGGCAGGCATACAACCTTCTTGGCGACCCCTCTGTTGTAGTATATATGACTCAAGGTTCAGCAAATTCTGTCACCTTCCCGGGTCTGCTTCCAATTGGTGCAACGAGCTTTTCTGTTCAGGCAGAACCCGGCTCATATGTCGCGATCTCAATGAATGGAGTCCTTCACGGCGCTGCTCTCGCAAATGATTTTGGGAATGCAGAAGTTACAATTGATCCTTTCACTACTGCCGGAACTGCTGATATCATTGTTACAAAACCCCAATATCAGCCGGTTCTTACATCAGTAGTTGTTGCCACTCCAGCAGTGGTCAATATTACACCAAGCTCCATGCCGATCAATACATTAACTGACGTTACTATCGATGTATTTGAAGACGATGGAACGACCCCAATCCCTAATGTAAATATTCTCATTACCGGACCTGGTGTGTATGGAACAACTTCAGGTATTACTAATGCTTCAGGTAGTTGTACCTTGAATTTCAGTGGCGAATACGGTGGTGACACGATCCTTAATGTGATAGGATGGAGAACAGGGGATGGATATAATCTTGTCGAAGAACCCTTTGGTATCACAGGCGGATTAGACCTGACAAATCCTGAAATATGGCTTACTACAACTTTCGGTCTCGAGGATACCTTCGGATTGAATCTACCTGGCACAGTTCTCTTCTCACAAGATGAAACGGGCTGCAACTACGGTCTTTATATCGTCGAGAATGACACATCAATATATTCAACAATAGATGAAATCACCTATACGCCTACTTGTATTACCGATGTGCTTGCAGGCATTATGAAATCCGGTTATAATATATATCAGGAAACATTCACGACTATCGAGGTTTTCGGTACCGTCTCGGGTATCGTCACCGATTCCGAAAACAGTGTTCCTATTGCCAATGCTGAAGTACGATTCTATGAGCAAGGTGGCGATCCCTTAGAACCACCTTTATTCAGTGATATTACTGACGGCTCCGGGTATTACGAAATTACAACTGAATACCCAGTTGATTTTTATGATATATATATAGACAAATGGGGATTTGATCCCTATCAGGAGCACGACTTTTTCCTTAACTATAGTGCGAACACACATGACATTGTTATGGATCCGGTCGAAAGCAGTATGGTTTCAGGTCAATTGCTGGATGATTTCATTATTCTCAATTCAGGCACTCTCAGCTATTACCGTACTGATAATGGTGAAGAATATGCAACAGTAAATGTGGTCGGTGGAACTTATGAAGTCATCCTTCCAAATTTCACCTATAATATCTATGTTTCCTCACCTCAACATGTTCCTTATTCCGGAACTATAGATGTTGGGGGTGATATGATCATAAATTATCATCTCGGATATGCAGCGATATTTGCAGATTTTGAGCAGAATGATGGAGATTTTATCAGTAATACTCCGGTTGGCTGGCAGTGGGGCGTTCCTTCCGGCGGCGAGATATATGCGCACTCCGGCACACACTGCTGGGCTACTGTGATCGATGGCTACTATGGTGTTGATAACGCAGACTGGACACTTGATTCTCCTGAATTTTCCATAACCGGAAATGGTTTTCTGACATTCTGGCATTTCTATGACTTTGAAGGATCATACACTTATTGGGATGGTGGTAATGTATCTATCTCAACAAATGGAGGGGTAAGCTTTGAAGTCATTACTCCAGTAGGAGGATATACTGGAACTATCACTGGGCTTGATGGAGAACAGGGCTTTGGCAGCCAGATCGAGGAATGGGAGCAGGTTGAATTCGATATCAGCGGTTATACTGGTGATAATGCTATCCTCCGTTGGCACTTTGGTTCAGACACTTCAGTTCATGATTATTATGGCTGGTATATTGATGACGTACTCTATGGAGATCCTAATTCAAGCTGGCCAGAACCCGTTTTTGGCAATGACCCCGACCCCCAGTTTGTAACTGCAAAACTTCAGCAGAACTTCCCAAATCCTGTTCTCAATACTACCACAATCTCCTTCATGCTGCCTGTAAACGCAGCGAAAGCTGAGTTGAAAATTTTCAACATCAAAGGTCAACTGGTACACTCTTTCATTCCTGATGTAACCACAGGTCCCCTTCACGAGATCCAATGGGACGGCAAGGATATGACTGAAAAACCAGTAGCCAATGGTATCTATTTCTATAGATTAACAACCGATAATAAAGAAATAACTAAAAAAATGATATTGTTACGTTAGGGAGGACACACAATGAAAAAATTTGTCACTCTGATCAGTCTGCTGCTTCTTGCATCTTCTCTTTTTGCAGGACAGCAAACATGGATACCGCTCAACGGAGATACTGAAAATGCCGTTGATTTCGAGGTACTCACATCAAATAATAATCTTATTGATCTCGCATATTCAATCAATGGCTTTTATAAAGAAGAAATACTGATTGACGGTAAAGCATACTCGAAGATCATCATTCCCAATGAAGGATTTTTCCTCGATAAAGGATATCCCGAACTTCCTCATATAAATAGAAGTGTACTTATTCCTCCCCGTTCAAACATGGAAGTTGCTGTTGTCAATTCCGATTATGAAGAATTCGAGAACATCTATGTGATCCCTTCAAAAGGAAGCTTCTCTCGTGAAATCAATCCGGAAGATGTACCCTACACCTTCGATCATATGTATAATGATGATGCATGGTATCCGCAGGAAATCGTTGTTGCGCGTGATCCTTACATTCTGCGTGATGCGCGGGGTATGGTCATTCAAGTACAACCCTTCCAATATAATCCTGTACAGCACAAACTTCGTGTGTACACGAACATTAATGTCAAAGTAACCGAGAATGGCTATAGTGATGTAAATGTGAAGGATAAGGGTTTATTTGAGTGCGAGACAGTTGCCGCTTCATTCCTCGAAGTGTATAAAACGCAGTTCATCAATTTTGAGCGTGTGTCACAAAACTATCGTCACACTCCCACTCCTGCCGTTGGATCTATGCTCATTGTAACCTATGATGATTTTGCGGATGAAATGCAGCCCCTGTACGAATGGAAGAACAAAAAGGGCATTCCTACCCAGATGGTAAATGTCAGCACACTTGGCAATGACTATACTACTATCAAAAATTACATACAAAATCTCTATGATACTTGGAACCTTGCCTTCATTCTTATTGTAGGTGACGCTCCACAGGTTGTTCCTTATGAAAACAATAAAGATCCTTTGTATGCCTGCCTTGAAGGTGGAGACTCTTATCCTGATGCGTATGTCGGGAGATTCTCTGCCGAAACCGGGGCACAAGTTGAAACACAAGTGAACAGAGTACTCTACTATGAATCCGATCCCTTTATTTCAGGTGACTGGATGCAACAAGGAACAGGTGTTGCCTCAGACCAGGGAACCGGTTATAATGGCTGGTATGATTACCAAATGATGAATGTAATTCGCGACTCATTACTTGCCTGGAACTACACAGATGTTGATCAGATCTATGATCCTTCTTGCTCCGCCTCTGATGTATCAAACGCACTAAATGCAGGTCGAGGAATACTAAATTATTGCGGACATGGTTCCACTACCTCCTGGGGAACTACTGGTTTTTCAAATACTCATATTAATCAGCTCACAAATGATAATATGTTGCCCTTTATCATCTGCGTTGCCTGTTATAACGGTAATTTTGTAGGTAGCACATGTTTTGCTGAAGCATGGTTACGGGCGACCAATAATACATCAGGAACACCAACCGGTGCTATCGGTGTGTACGCATCTATTATAAGCCAGAGCTGGACACCACCAATGATTGCTGAATATCATGCAAATATGTTCCTTGTACATGATAAAGTAACCACTCTTGGCAACTACTATTTCAGCGGTGCTATGCAAATGATGGATGAAAATTCAGGCGGAGATAATGAATTCCAATACTGGACAGTTTTCGGAGATCCCTCGCTTAAACTCCGAACAGACACACCCGTAGCCATGACTGTTAATCACAACCCGATAATTCCACTCGGCTCGACTACCTATAACGTCGAAGTGGTTGGCATTGAAGGCGCACTTATCGGATTATATATGGACGGCACTCTGTATGGGCACGGCTACACCGATTTTACAGGTAATGCAACAGTTAATCTCGATTTGCCGCTGGTTACTCCCGGTCAAATGTCCCTCACCGTCACTGCATATAATTCAATTCCTTATATGGCACTTCTTGATGCGATAGTCCCTGTTCAGATAGATATCACTCCTGACAATATCAATGTCAATCAAGCAACCAATGTTACTGTGACCGTTATGGACAGCGATGGCATCAATCCTGAAATAGGCGTAAATGTCTGGGCAGAAGGTCTTGATTATGCATCAACTGTTGCGGTTACAGATGCAAATGGAGAAGCAATCCTCGCGCTCAACTATCAATTCGGTCCCTCACTTCAAATCTGCGGACAGCGACCAGATGAAGACTATCTTCTCTTTGATGAAATACTCACCGTTAATTCTCTCAGCTTAACAAATCCTGACATCGATGTGACAACAACCTTTGGTTTGTATGACACACTTGCGATGAATATGGAAGCATCCATTAACCAATACTGTACTGATGACGGAACCACACTCTGGGCAAAGCTGAATGAAAATGGTTACACAAACACAACCGGCAACTCTTTGTTAATGACCCCTGATGAACTGGGCAATGTACATTCAGTTATCTCCAAATCCGGCTATGACCTATACGAAGAAGATTTCACAGTAATTGTAGCATTTGGCACTGTATCCGGTACACTTACTGATAGTGACAACGGTACAGCCATATCCTATGCAGAGGTATGCTTCTATGAAGAAGGCGCAGTTCCCGAAGATGATCCTCTTTTCACTGCAACAACAAACTCATCTGGATTTTACAACGTTACGTCTGAACAAGCTGTGGATAATTATGATATATATATAGACAAATGGGGATTCAATCCTTATCAAGAACTAAGCTACTTCCTCGGATATGGCGCAAATACACATGATATGCAGCTCGACCCGGTAGAGAGCGGAAATGTATCCGGTTCAGTTTATGCAGACTTCTTTGTTATCACAGATGGAACAATCCATTACTACAGACAGGATAACGGAGAAGAATATGCTTCTGTAAATATTTCCAATGGTACGTATAGTGTTGCCCTTCCTTATTTTAACTATGATGTGTATGTCTCTGCTTCCGGTTACGTTCCATATTCTGGTAGTTTGCTTGTGAACGGTGATATGATCCTTGACTATCATCTTGGTTATGCAACTCTCTTTTCTGATTTTGAACCTAATGACGGAGACTTTGTAAGCAGTGATCCTAATGGATGGCAGTGGGGAGAACCAACCGCCGGTGGTATTACTGCTCACTCCGGAACAAATCTTTGGGGAACAGTACTTGGCGGAACTTATTTAGATAATGTTGACTGGTTCCTGAATTCACCAGAATTCATCATTCCTGCAGATGCCACTCTGTATTTCTGGCATTATTATAATTTCGAAGGGACCTCTACCCTCTGGGATGGTGGAAATGTAACGATTTCAACAAATGGCGGTGTAGGTTATAATCTTATCACACCCGAAGGTGGCTATAGCGGAAATATCAGTGCTTTGAGTACTCAGGGCTTTGGGGGTCAGATCGACGATTGGGAGCAGGTTGAATTTGATCTTTCTGCTCATGCTGGCAACACAGCAACATTGCGCTGGACCTTTGCTTCTGACTACTCGGTACATTCCTATTATGGCTGGTATATTGATGATGTGCTCATTGGCGACCCAAGCACCAGTTATGAAATTCCGATTGTCAGCAACGATGACCCTCGCCCTGTTGAAACAGTATTCCTTCACCAGAACTTCCCGAATCCTGTCAGCAATTCCACGACCTTCTCCTTTGCACTTCCGCATAATATTAATACTGCAGAACTTTCCATCTATAATGTGAAAGGACAACTTGTAAAAACCTTCTCACCAAATTTAGATGAAGGACCGTTCTTCGAGTTCGAATGGGATGGCAAGGACAATGTTAACAAGCCAGTAGCTAACGGAGTTTATTTCTACAGACTCACTTCTGACAAGAAAGAAATAACGAAAAAATTACTCTTATTGCAGTAAATTATAAAAGGACTTGCGGGATGAGATACTCCCGCAAGTTCACTTGTTAGAAAAAGAAAGTGTAATTCTATGCAGGAAATTTTTTATATCTCAACGCTCAAAGGAATTAAAACTCTATCCTCTGATAGGCGGTTGAAGATTCTTCGTCTCCTGGTTGACAGAGAATATACGGCACAAGAACTTGCATTAAAATTCAATATCAAGCCCAATGCACTCTGGTATGATGTGCAGCAACTTGAAAGTGCCGGGCTTATCGAACTGGTTAAGTCCGAACATGTTCGTGGTACGATCAAAAAATATTTTCGTGCTGTTGCAAAGAATTTTTTCATTGATGTCTCACTTGGAGAAGCAGATCTCAGTAAAAGCAATATAGTTCATGCAGTTCTCAACCAGGAAATCGATGATTGGCGAAGAGAACAAGTCATCAAAATCAGCTTCAAGGATATTGCTCATAAGATCATTACTCACAATCTTGGTATAAAAGAAAATGAAAAAGTAGTGATCAGCTACCAACCTATGCACAGGAAGTTGGTCGAAGATCTTATGGTAGAAATTGCCCGGCAGGGCGCTTATGCAATACCTGTATTCTGGACAAAACGAATGGAGTATAACTTCATCCGCCACGTGCCACTTTCCTACGCAATCAAGGATGTAATAAGCGATTTGCTTATTAATGAAGCCGATGCGCATATTATCTTTTCCGGAGAATTCCTCGATGAAATTGAAGACGAAACGCTCAGCGAAGAACTCATTAAAAAAAGTGATCTTATAGAAGAAACCAAACGGGAAAATGTACGCAAGACTTACGAAACTGATGTCCGCTTCCTCACAATTGATACGATATATAATAACTTTCAGAAAGCTAATGTCGAACTTAGAAGTGAGATGTACTGGAGAGCACTAAATGAAGAGCCCAAAGAATTAACCAAGAGCTGCCATCAAGTAAAAGAACTTCTTGAAACCTCCAAAACCATTTCCATCGAAGACGGGAACGGCGGTTTGCTGGACGTGAAACTTCCTGAGGAGCGAGTTCTTCAGATCAAAGATGGTATTGCAAATTCTCTGGCGACTGACTCCGAACTTCCGGGTGGACTGGTTGTCGGTCTGCTCGAAAAAGGCAAGATCAACGGAAATTTCCATACGGATTTTGCATATCTCTACGACACTCTCTTTGAAGAAGTCGATATCATTATTCATGACAATAAGATCACAGAAATGAAAGCAAAGACGGATAATGATAAGCTTCAAACACTTTTTAAAAACGCTACCGGAGATAAAAATCTTGTTGGTTCGTTCACTATTGGAATGAATCCTGCACTTCACAAAAATATTCATCATCCATACATTAATACAAAAATATTCGGTGCGCTCACACTGCAGGTTGGCTGGGATGAACTCGAAGCTTCCAGCATAGACTCTAATATGATCGCACAATTCTATATGCTTGATAAAACCATTAAGGTCGATAATAAAATCCTTTTTAAAAACGGAAAATTAGAAAAATAAAATAAAATTAAGGGGTCAGCATGAAAAAACTTAGTATCTTAATGCTCATTCTTTTTATTACATCCGTCAGTTTTGCAGATGTGATAACAAAGACCTATTACTTTGATGCTCCTGAAGTAGAATTCGATGGAGAATATGCTATTCTTCAGCTGGAAGATAGTTACCATCTTGGAAATCCCGGAGAACCGTCCCTACCCTATATCGGAATCAATCTCCTTCTTCCTCGAATGCAGGCTGTTTCTGATATTACGATTGAATTCTATGAAGAAACTCCTCTTGGAAACTACACAATTTATCCCAAACAACAACCCATGCCCCTATCATTATTAAATCAAGCAGAATTCACCCCACCGGATCAAGCGATCTATTCAAGTGATTCACCTTTCCCAACCAAACAGTTTAATGATTATTCCACTCATTATCTCGCAGGATATTCTGTCGGTTCTTTTGCAGTTACTCCCCTTTCCTATGTGCCTTCAACAAAAGAGTTGAATTATTACAAAAAGGCAGTAGTAACCCTTGAAACTTCCTATGATGCCGCAGCCGAGAACGCTCAAAAATTTTTACATAATAATCCTGAAGTAGAAATCAGACTTGCTGCACTTGTGGATAATATTGATATGATTGGCACCTATACGATCCCACAAACTAAAGCTGACGGATATGATTATATCATCATTACGAACAGTATCTTTGAAAATGATTTTCAGGTGCTGGCTGATTTTCATGAAATGAGAGGTTTGAGATCAAAAGTTACTCTTGTAAGCGATATCATGATAAATTATCCCGGCGTTGATGTCGGAGATCAGGTTCGCAACTATATTATTGCAGAATATACTGATTATCCGGTTCAGTATGTCTTGCTGGGTGGTGATACTGACATCATTCCCGACAGAGGGCTCTACACAGATCCAGGTGGCGGTTACGATGATGATGATATTCCCGGAGATCTTTATTATGGTTGCCTTGACCGTACTGCTGCGGCAGGATCAGGTCCGGATTGGAATAATAATAACAACTCATTATGGGGTGAGCATAATGAGGCAGACCTGCTTGCTGAAGTCTATATCGGTAGAATTTGTTCCAATAATACCACTGAAATCGCAAACCAGATAAATAAGATCCAGAGTTATCTGGAATCACCCGTATTGGGTGAGTTGGAAACGACTTTATTGGTCGGTGAATATCTATGGCCAAATACTTATGGCGGACAATATATGAATGAACTTCTTGTTGGAAGCTCTTCCAACGGATACACCACTGTAGGTATTCCCGGCACATGGACAGTAAATACATTATATGAAATGAATGGCAGTTGGTCAGCTAATGATCTGTATAATGAGCTGAATCTTGGACCGAACTTTCTTAATCACCTCGGACACGGCAACACAACTCACTGTTTGAATATTGATAATAACAACCTCACCACATATAATCTTACAAATGATGGTATCACACACAATTTCTATAATGGGTATTCTCAAGCATGTTATTCCGGATCTATTGATAACAGAAATTCTAGCGGAAGTACCGGATCGGATTGCTTCATGGAAGTGATCACTAATATGTCTACTGCCGCATCCGCATTTGTCGGAAACAGTAGGTATGGATGGGGGCAGCAAGGCGGCACAGACGGTGCGTCCCAGCACTTCCACAGACAGTACATTGATGTTTTCTTTGAAACAGGTATTTACTCTGTTAGCGGAGCTAACCAGCTTTCCAAAGAACAGACTCTTCCCTTTATCAGCACTGATGAAGTCATTAGATGGTGCTATTACGAGGTCAATGAATTTGGTGACCCCGCACTTTCATTATGGACTGCGGAACCTTCTCTACTCATGCCGACTTATCCCCAAACCATAATGGCTGGTGTGCCGCAAATAGATATCTCCGCTCCAGCAGGATCCAGAGTAGTTGTGTATGATGATGATACGATTTATGGATTTGCACAAATCAATGTCCTTGGATCAGGCACATTATTCTTCGACACTGTTCCAAACGAGTCTGGTATTCTACATATTGCGGTCGTTGCACATAATTATCATAAATTTGTTGGTGACATAGTAGTAACCGCCAGCGTTGTTACCTTAACTCCCGGCACGATCAATGTCAATATCCCAACTCAGATCACTGTCGAAGTAATGGCTCCTGATAGTGTTTCTCCGCAGGTTGGAGTAGATGTCTGGGCAGAAGGACTGGATTATATCTCAGCAACAGAAGTGACTGATGCTGCAGGTATCGCAGTTCTTAATGTGAACTACTGTTACGGTCCAACACTTCAAATATATGGGCAGAATCCCGGTGATGAATATTTCCTCTTTCATGAAGAAGTAAATGTCACTGCACTCGATCTGACCAATCCGAGCTTGGACGTGACCACAGATTTCGGTCTTATAGACACCTTTGCTTTGAACCTTGAGGGCACTATTGAAGCCGATGCTGATGAAGCTGATATTACATTATGGGTAAATGTCGATGGCGCAGGTTTCGGAGCTGTTGATGAAATTACCTATAGTGTTACACCTTCGACACTGACTCCGGTTGATGCCATCATTGCGAAATCAGGATACAATATTTTTGAAGAGATTTTCCCTGTGATCATTGCCTACGGAAATGTGTCCGGTCTGGTTACAGAAAGTCAAAATGGTTCTATTGTTTCCAATGCGGAAGTGTGCTTCTATGAACATGGAGCAAATCCTAATGAAGATGACCCGGTATTTGTTTCAACGACTGATGTATCCGGAATATACTCGTCTTCTCAAGACTATCCCGTTGAATACTATGATATTTATGTTACAAAATGGGGATATGATCCCTATCAGAAATTTAACTATTTTCTTGGATACGGCTCGAACGCTCATGATATTGTGCTCGATCCGGTAGAAAGTGGCTTCATATCAGGTAATGTCTTTAATGACTTCATGTTGATAGATAATGCGACACTTTCTTATATGCGAAGTGATACTGGCGAGGAATATGCTTCTGTGCAGTCAACCTTTGGAAGCTATGAAATCAGTCTTCCAAACTTTTCATATACACTATATGTCACTGCAGAAGGTCAAGTTCCGTATGTCGGCACACTTTTAGTCAGTGGTGATGCTCAGTACGATTACCACCTTGGTTTTGCACAGCTTTTTGATGATGCAGAAGATGGCACTACTCAATGGACTTCCGCTGATTGGGGAGTAACTGAAGAAGACTACGTTTCACCAACTCATTCCTTTACAGACAGTCCTGGCGGAAGTTATCCGTCGTGGACCACTGCAATACTCGAGCTTACAGATCCTGTAAACCTGAATGGCATGAAGGGCAGTGCTAACCTGTACTTCAATGCGAAATGGGATATCGAATCCAACTGGGATTATGCTCAGGTTCTTGCCTCAACTGACGGCATAACATGGACTGCCCTCGAGGGTGAATATACGGAACTCGCCGCAGGTAGTTATCAGCCAGCCGGCGAACCAGTGTATGATGGCGAGCAACTTTCCTGGATCGCAGAAACATCAGACCTCTCTGATTTCGCAGGCGAATCTCAAGTCTATGTCAGATTCCTTATGGATTCTGACGGCTATGTCGAAGAAGATGGTATTCATGTAGATGATATCCTTATTGGTGATCCCACTTCAAGCTACGAAATTCCCATGTTCTCGAATGACGACCCCTACGTGATCAGCCAATTCAAACTCAACCAGAATTTCCCGAATCCTGTGACAAGCTCGACAACGATTTCCTTCTCACTTCCTGCAAATGCACAAAAAGCAGAACTCAATATTTACAACATCAAAGGGCAGCTCGTGAAGACCTTCGTGCCGGAAACAAGCCCGAAGGGCGTTGCGATCAACTTTGTGTGGGATGGCAAAGATAACCACGATAAAACTGTTGCAAATGGTGTATATTTCTACAAACTTGAAACCAGTGAAAAGCAAATTACAAAGAAAATGGTATTAATGAAATAGTCTCCATACTATTACGATATATGTACGACGCACATCGATTTCGGTGTGCGTCTTTTTTATAATCACAAATCTGTCTACCAAGCTAGCGCTTAGTAGCCCGGCGTGTGCATACGAAAAGTAATTTTTAGGATAAATGATTGTAAATTCCAAAGAAAACTTCTTGACAGAGAATAATTGATTTTTTAGAAAAATAAAGTAAACTTTCAAACGAAAGGAGCATAAAATGAAACACAAAACAGTCGTAATAGGTGCAATACTTATGTTAATTACGAGTTCAGCACTTTGGAGTCAGCGGGACTATACCCCCGTATCCAGACTTGGACACAGCATGGTAACGCTTCCAGATGGACGAGTTATGATGTTTGGAGGAAAGGACGTAGAGGGAACTTTGTTTAATGATCTGCACGCCTTTGAAGAAAGTGGATGGGCTCCAATAACACCTCCTGCCCCCATCCCTCCTGCACGGGCGGGCCATTGCGCACAAGGGGTGGATGTCATGTATATCTACGGTGGTCAGGGCGAAACCGGATTGCTTGATGATACCTGGTCGTTTAACCCGGTAACTGAAACCTGGACACAATTACCTTCAGGCGGGACAAGCACGCCAATCGCCCGAAAAAACGCCTCTATGGTAGGGTATGGAGACGATCTCTATGTATATGGAGGTACTGATGCAACCGGCTTGAATCTTATGGATTTCTGGAGCTACAACCGCACATCAAGCAATTGGACGCAAAAGGAAGGTCATGCACCTTCTGCTGGACAGACTGCAGCTCTACATAACAATGATATGTATGTTTATGGAGGTGTCAGATGGAACGAAAATGACTATCGCGATGATGTCCGCCGTTATTCCCTTCCTAACGACAATGAGTTCCATTATGTTTATAATTCTGGTGCTAATCCTGGCGCAAGAGCATATCAAGCAGGAACATACTATGGTGGAAAAGTGTGGGTTTCCGGAGGAATGAATGCTAACAAAGGAATCCTTGGTGATTTTTATGAATTTGATATGAGCACAGAGACCTGGACACAGTTACCCGATTGCCCTGTTGCGCGTACATATTCTGCAATGGCTTATGTAGAAGATGACTCCAAAATAATTCTCTTTGGTGGGCTGGATCCATATGGCAACGCCACTAATGACCTCTGTATATATGACCTATCCACTAATACATGGGTGCTAGTTAGTATAGATGATGAACATAATCCCAATACTCAACCGCTGTTATCAAAGAATTATCCGAATCCATTCAATCTATCTACAGAAATAATGTTCTCAATCACAGAAAACACCGAGAATGTAGAATTAGTCATTTATAATCTAAAAGGACAAAAAGTAAAAACGCTGGTTAATAGAACAATTCAATCCGGAGAACATTCAGTTTCCTGGAATGGCGAAGATGAGTCAGGAAATCCAGTAGGTTCAGGTTTATATTTCTACAAATTGAAACTTAATGATAAGACTGAAGCAGTGAAGAAATGT
>JAVCDK010000103.1 GCA_030765865.1 Candidatus Celaenobacter antarcticus
ATCTGGTAAGCTGCCAAATAGTAAATATCAGAAGGAACACAAGAGAGAATGTGAATATGAAATAGAGTGCTAAAATTTGTTTTTGCAGTCCTCTTTTTTTCTTTTTCATCAAATTATAGTAGAATTCTTATAAATCTAAAATAATAAATTTAAATCGATAATTATATTAATCACAATCCGAGTATTTGGCTCACAGTTTTATGAAACTCTTCGGGGTCAACGGGTTTATCAATATAAGCATCGGGCTCGGAGCCGAGAGTAATACCCATATCTTTTGCGTCATATCGAAGTCCGGTAGTTGCCGCCATACCGGTAAGCATGATTACAGGAATATTTTCAGTGTCATCTTTTTTCTTGAGCTCTTTAAAAACCTGGAAGCCATTCATAACAGGCATCTGCACATCCAGAATGATGAGATCGGGCTTGATCGCTTCAGCTTTCTGTAATCCCTCAAGCCCATTTATTGCAGTCTCTATCTCAAAATCTCCAAGCTCAGAAAGCATTGCTTCAGAAAAAGCAATTGCATCCGGTTCGTCATCAATAATAAGTATTTTTTTATTTTCTGCCATTGTTTACCTCCGGCGGTAATTATTTTTTTCTTTTCTTTGGCAACGTAATTGTGAATTTTGTGCCTTTCCCCTTTTCTGAGTCAACAGAAATATTTCCACCATGCTCTTTTATGATCTTATAGGACACCGCAAGCCCGAGTCCCGTGCCTTTTGAGCCCTTTGTGCTGAAAAAAACCTGGAACAGTTTTGCTTGGGTTTCCGGCGACATACCGATTCCTGAATCGGAAACATGAATTTTGAAAGTCTTTCCCCTGGTTGATTGTACGGATACCTCGACTTTGCCCCCGGTAGATTCTTCACATGCATCGATGGCATTGGAGACAAGGTTGAGAACGCAGCGTTTCACTCCTTTTGCGTCGATCTCAACTTCGCTAAGAGATTCTTCCGGTAAGAATTGCATTGAAACGTTCTTATCTTTTCCCTTTTGCTCCATGAGGTCGCATACGCTTTTCACAACTTCATTCACGTTGGTAGTCACATATTCTGGCTCTCGCTCTTTGGAATATGAAAGCATGTCAAGCACTAGTTCCTTCATGAATTCATTATTCTTTTTTACAATATTCCAACCCTTATCAACATCCGAGAAATTTTCCTTCTTTAGACCGAGATCGAGAATATAAGACCCGCCTTGGACTCCGTTAAGAATGTTTTTTATACAATGAGCAAGTCCCGAAACAGTTTGCCCGATCGCTGCAAGCCGTTCATTTTTTACAATACGTTCGTGCAGTTTTGCATTTTCGATTGCAATGGCTGCCTGAGAAGCGATCGCATCAAGAAAAATTCTATCTGCATCATCAAATTTTTCGTCATTTATTTTATTTATGACTTCAATAGCACCAAGGCATTTATTGGCAGTGCACATAGGCACGCAAAGTATAGATTTGGTATTAAATCCACTTTTTTTATCGGCAGCTTTATAGAAGCGTTTGTCCTTAGATACATCATTAACGAGCACAGGTTTTCCTTCTTTTATCACCCATCCGACGATACCTTCACCTGCTTTCATACGAATCGTTTTGATTATCTTCGCTTTTTCACCTTCTGTTACATGGAATAGGAGCTCATCCGTATCTTCATCGATAAGCACAAGAGAAGATGCTTCCACATGCATTGCTTGAGTGGTAACGTCCATAACGGATTCCAGCACCTTATCATGATCAAGATGAGAATTTATTGTCTGTATGATCTTGAGGATCGCATCCGACTGGGCTGTGTATAATCTTTCTCGCATAATTTTTACCAAATTTTAATAAATGAACTTAGGAAAATAAATTTTTGTTACGTCAAGTTTTTTACTTTGGACATCATCAATCCCGTTGCAAAATGGGTATTTAGACACAACGATTATTCGACTCCTAAGGAATCCCGATTTATCGGGGCGAGGAGTCGAGAAAGAAACTTTCAGTAAGAATACTCGTTCCTAAACCCCTGTTTGGGAACGCAATATACTAAGAAAGTTACCAAGCAGATGCTTGGTAACGAGAAAATAAAAGTTCTTATAATTCATACTTGTATCCCAACTTCTCATTAGTATACATAACCAAAACAAATTTCCTTTCAAAGAAAAATTTGACAAAAAAAATAATTAAAATAGGAAAGATACTAGGAGTTCATAATGAATAAATGGCAAAGGAAAATAAAAACTATTTAACAAATTAAAAGGAGTGAAAATGAAAAAATTAACACAAATCAGTGTATTATGTTTATTTCAAATAATTTTAAACATCTCATTACTATTCGCAGATACAATTATTGTAGATACAACTGGAGCCGGAGATTATACAACAATCCAGGAGGGCATCAATGCCGCTACTGAAGGGGACACGGTTTTAGTCCATCCTGCAACCTACACAGAAAATATCGATTTTACCGGAAAAAATATCGTAGTTGCTTCTATGTTCCTCATATCGGAAGACACAAATTATATTTCACAAACAATAATCGATGGTAACCAAAATGGAAGTGTGGTAAGATTTGCCAATGGGGAAGATAGTACATCTCTTTTGACGGGTTTTATTTTAACAAATGGAAATACTACAGTTGGTGGTGGAATATACTGTAATGGCTCGAGTCCGAGATTAGAATATCTAGTGGTTTCAGAGAATACAGCAAATGCAGGTGGTGGAATTATCTGTGTTCAGTCAAATACATCTATGAATAATTTAACTATTTATGCTAATTCAGGGGGAGGTGTTGCATGCAATAGTTCTGATATTAGTATGGACGATTGTATTTTATGGAATAATAGCCCCGCTGAGATTATTTTATATTCCGGATACCTTTCTGTTAACTATTCGGATATTCAAGGTGGGTGGGATGGTATTGGTAATATCGATGACGATCCCCAGTTTGTAAATCCGGATATTGGCAATTTCAACTTAACAGAGAATTCTCCATGTATTAATACTGGGAATCCGCACTTTCCACCTGACCCGGATGGAACACGTCCTGATATGGGAGCATTCTATTATTTTAACAATGCTTCAGAAATTTATGTAGATTTTTATGCTGATTCGACTGTGGGCTTCTCTCAATTGGACGTTCAATTCACAGACCTCTCTGTATCTTTTAATTGCGATATTACGTCATGGGGCTGGATTTTTGGCGATGGAAATACTTCTATCATACAAAATCCAATGCACGAATATGACAGTGGTGGATTTTATACAGTGAGTTTAACAGTAGAAGGTGATAATGGAAGTTCCGTAACCGAAACAAAGGAAGATTATATCGTTGTTTATACTGTTATTGAGGATAGCGCAGTCATATCAACAGGTACATGGTTCGCAGATAATTCTCCATATCTGGTCCAGGGAAGAGCTATAGTTCCGGAAGGTCAAACACTCACAATTGAACCTGGAACATTAATACAACTCTATACGGGATCTGTTGCTACTGCCGGAAGTCTGGTAGTTGACGGTACTATCATTGCTGAGGGCACTATTACTGACACAATCGTATTTACCCGTTATGGAAATACTGGTAATTGGATAACTCTCAATCTTGGTTTTGATGACTCATTAAGTAGTGTGAGTTATTGCAAATTAGAATACGGATGTGGAATCGGGATGTATCGCTCGTCGGTAACAATAGAAAATTGCCTTTTTGAAAATAATATATCTGATGTAATAACTTGTTCTGGTGATTCTGAGCCAATTATCAATAACAATATTATTACTAATAATGAAGGAGGTATTTATATAGTTCAGGCAAATCCAACTATAACAAATAATGTGATAACAAATAACGGTTTGCTTGCGGACTATTCTGGAATCATTTATGTGGGTTCAAATGGAATAATTGAAAATAATATCATCCGGGGTAATAGCGGCAATGGTATTCATTTGCCGGAGTACAGCAGTCCGGTAATAAAAAATAACACAATTGAAGATAATGGATTTCCAGGTATTTACTGTGGACTGAATTCGAGTCCAACTATTGAAAATAATACTCTTATTGGAAATCAATCGGGCGGTGTGTATTGCGAATTTGAAAATAGTCCAACCATAATTAACAATATAATAAAAGAAAATGAATGGGGAATATATTGTCTTGATCAGGGTGCACCTTTTATCATCGGAAATCTAATTATTAATAGCAATAATGATGGCATTTGCTGTGATAATGCAAGCCCGATAATTACAAACAATACAATTGCTTATAACGGTGTTTCCATTTCAAATTGTGCCGGCATCTTTTGTGAGGATGATTCCGATCCAATAATAAAAAATTCAATTCTATGGGAAAATAGCGCTGATTTTGATATTAGTGGAACTGGCGCAAATCCTATAATATCATATTCATTAGTTCAGGGTGCCAATCTGCCTATGTGGGTACAAGATGCAGGAAATAATATCTTCGCCGAAAATCCTTTGTTCGTGAATGAAATAGGAAATGATTATAATTTAAGAACCAACTCTCCATGCATTGATACGGGCACACCCGACACAACAGGTCTCGACTTGCCGGAGTTTGATATATTAGGGAATCCCCGAATATATAATGATATAATAGATATCGGTGCCTATGAATGGCAGGGATATGGAGTAGATGAGCCTGATGAATTTAATAGCGATTTATACCTTTTACAAAATAAACCCAATCCCTTTAATCTCTCTACAGCAATTTCATTTACCTCGCCACTGGAGTCCCATGACGCAGAGATAACAATATTTAATCTTAAGGGAGAATTGATAAGAAAAATTACTTCGGAAACATGTTCAGGAATAAACACTCTTGTTTGGGATGGGAACAATAGTCAGGGAAAGCGTGTTACGAGCGGTATCTATTTTTATAGATTGATCTCAGGAAATTTAGAAAGAACTAAAAAAATGATCCTGATTCGCTGATTAAAACAATTTTTAATGAAAGAAGAGAGGCGCACACAAAAGCGTCTCTTTTTTATTCATAATGAATTATGTGTACTGATAGATACCCATTCCTATAAATTCTATGTAAGTATGAATAGTGTTTGATAATAGTTGACGAAAATAAGGGCAGTGAAAAACTCCGTTACACAGAAAAACAGGAAGTAAAATATTAATGCATTCCCATATCTATGATGTCATCGTTATCGGTGCTGGTCACGCCGGATGTGAAGCAGCTCTCGCTGCTGCAAAGATGGGTGCCGATACACTTATGTTCGTGATAAAGCTCGAAACGATTGGACGCATGTCGTGCAATCCGGCAGTGGGAGGTCTGGCAAAAGGGCACCTCACTCGCGAAGTAGATGCACTCGGTGGTACGATTGGGCAGGTCATAGATAGAACCGGGATACATTTCAGAATGCTCAATAAGAGTAAAGGTCCCGCCGTATGGGCACCACGAGCTCAAGCCGACAGAATGAAGTACCAGTTGGAAATGCGCTCTGTTGTGGAACATCAGGAAAATCTGGAGATAAAAGAAGCACTTGTAAAGAAACTCATAGTAGAAAAGGGGCATATAAAAGGAGTTAAGACACAATACGGTCAGACTTATTATGCAAAAACTGTGATAATTGCTGCAGGTACTTTTCTCAATGGGACAATACATATCGGCAAGAATAAATATTCTGCTGGAAGGGCAGGTGAATTTGCATCCATAAAGCTATCTGATTCTTTGAAAAAGCTTGGTTTTCCACTGGTGAGATTTAAAACCGGCACTCCTGCCCGAATCGATTCTCGCACTCTTGATTATTCAAAACTGGAAGAACAAACACCCGATGAACCGCCCCCAAAATTTTCTTATTATACAGAGATTCAACCTAAAAATTATGCGAGCTGTTTTCTTACCTACACTAATAAACGAACGCACAAGATCATTGCAGATAATATGTCGAAATCCTCATTATTCAGCGGTAATATTACAGGAATCGGGGCTCGATATTGTCCCTCGATTGAAGATAAGATAAAGAAATTTCCCGATAAGGACAGGCATCAGGTTTTCTTAGAACCGGAAGGGCTTAATACCTTTGAAATGTATGCAAACGGTTTGCCCACAAGCTTTCCTCCACAGGTTCAATTGGATTTGATCCATTCTGTCGAGGGGCTTGAAAAAGCAAAATTGATGCGATATGGTTATGCAATCGAGTATGACTGCATTCCCACTGAATGTATCCAATATAGTCTTGAAACAAAGTTAATAAAAGGACTGTTTCTGGCAGGTCAGATAAACGGCACATCGGGTTATGAAGAAGCTGCCGCACAGGGGATTATCGCTGGCATCAATGCTGTACATTTTGTGTTGAAAAAGGATCCCGTCATTATGCGTAGGGATAATTCTTATATTGGTGTCCTCATAGATGACCTCGTCACAAAAGGAGTTGATGAACCTTACAGAATGTTCACAGCGCGAGCAGAATACCGCCTCCATCTGCGGCAGGATAATGCAGATGAACGTCTAATGCCCCTTGGCTACAAATTGGGTTTAATTGCCGATAAAAAATATAAAAAATTTACCGAAGCATTAAAGATAAAAAATAGAGAATTAAAAAAGCTACAAAAGACCAACGCAAAGACCGATTCGGACAAAGCATACAAAATGATAGAAATTCTACGAAGACCGGAAATTGCTTATGATGATCTGATTAGTTTTGGATACAAAATCGAAAATGATGTAACAGATGCGATCAAAGATAAAATATCGCTCGAAGTAAAATATGAAGGTTATATTAAACGCCAAAAGAAGGAAATTGAACGGTTTAATTATCTTGAGAATAAATCAATTCCTGTAGATTTCAATTACATGGAATTTGATACTATTTCTTATGAAGCGCGAGAAAAACTCACAAATGTAAAACCGCTCTCGGTCGGGCAAGCTGCTCGAATACCGGGGGTAACTTTTGCCGATGTGTCTGCACTTCTGGTAAAATTAAAAGCCCTTGATGCACTATAAATCACAACTTCATAACTTTCTGAAGAAGCTTGGCATTTCTGAAAGTGCTTACAATTTGTTTGAATTATATGAGGTAATTCTTAGTGAAAAAAATAAAAAATTCAACCTGGTTTCAGAATCATCCATTCAAAATCTTTGGCTCACACATTTTTTTGACTCCATTCTTATTGCAGATTTTCTCGGTTTAAGTGATTCCCGCATTATGGATTTTGGGAGTGGGGGTGGCTTTCCGGGAATACCACTAAAAATCATATATCCTTCTATAGAATTATTCTGTGTTGAATCAATTCGAAAGAAAGTATTATTTCTCAAATTATTAAAACAGGAACTTAACTTATCAGAAACCACGATAATTCACTCGCGCTTTGAAGATTTGGAACAAAGCATGGAAGGTAGTTTTGATTACCTCTTAGTGCGTGCAGTAAAAATGAATGACGAATATTTCCTCAAGGCATTTTCACTTCTGAAACCTTCCGGGAAACTCATATTGTATAAATCAAAAGTTAATAATGATGAAGTTGACAAGATTAAGCAGTATGCGGATTGTGATACAATAGAAATAATACGAAAAGAGTATTCCGGGCTCGGTAAAAGAGCCGTTATCATAGTAAAAAAGCATGGCTAAAGCACTCGCGATCACAAACCAGAAAGGCGGGGTCGGTAAGACCACAACAGCCATTAATCTAGCTGCTTCCCTGGCTTCATACGGGCAAAAAGTACTGCTTATAGACCTCGATCCCCAAGCGAACTGCACAAGCGGAATAGGAATAGATAAGAATTCTCTAGATGGTCAGATATATGATCTTTTGCTTGGAGATCTAAACATTTATGATTCAATTCATGAGACAAGCATTGCAAACCTGCGTATTATTCCATCTTCGATAGACCTTATCGGCTGTGAGGTGGAGCTTCTCACCTTTGAAGACAAAGAACAGCGTCTGAAGAAAGTGCTTTCAGTTATTGATGGAAAGTTCGACTATATCATAATAGATTGCCCGCCGTCTCTCAACATCCTTACAATAAATGCGATGGTCGCCTGCAACGATCTGCTTATTCCTATTCAATCTGAATATTATGCGCTCGAGGGCATTGCCCAATTGCTCAAAACAATTCGGCTTATCAAGCGAAAACTTAATCCCGATCTTTCCATTTTTGGTATAGTTATCACCATGTATGATAGAAGGACAATCTTAGCGGAACAGGTCGCAAAAGAGGTTCGACGATATTTTAAAGATATAGTTTTCAATACAATAATCGACCGAAATGTGAAATTGGGTGAAGCACCGAGCTATGGTAAACCGATCTTGACGTATGACATTAGTTCCCGCGGAGCACAAAATTATCTGCATCTTGCACAGGAAGTATTACAAAAAGATGGAAAGGAAGACGCATGAGTAAACTTGGAAAAGGTTTGGAAGCTCTCGTTCAAGTTGATGAAGATGACAAAACCGGCGTAAAGCTGATCGCAATTCAGGACATATCCTTCAATCCTTATCAACCGAGGAAATCCATCAATAAAAATCAGCTGCAGGAACTGGCAGATTCCATTTCGGAAAATGGTATTATTCAGCCAATTATTGTACGAAAAACAAAAAATGATAAATATGAACTCATTGCCGGACAACGAAGAATCACAGCTGCTAAGCTCGCAGGATTCACAAAAGTACCTGCGATAGTGCGGACAGCAAAGGATCAGGAAATGCTCGCACTCGCACTTGTTGAAAATATTCAAAGAGAAAACCTGAACGCAGTTGATGAGGCAATGGCATATCAAATGTTTATTGATGAGTTCAAATATACACATGAAAAAATTGCCGATATTGTAGGCAAAAGCCGTGTGGCGATCACGAATGCATTAAGGATTTTGAAATTACCTGAGCCAGTTATCGAAATGATAAAGAATGATATTCTTACAGCCGGTCATGCACGCGCAATTCTCCAGGTTGATCCATCTTTGCAAATAGATTTTGCTAATTACATTGTGAAGAACGAGCTGTCGGTGCATAACGCTGAGGAGATTTCGAAAAAGTTTGAAAATCTCATAAAAGAAAAAAAGCCGGCAAAAAGGGACATTCATTTAGTTGCGCTTGAGCAGAATCTCGAGAAGAGATTTGGAACCAGGGTGAAAATCAAGGGTTATAAAAAAGGCAAATTCGAAATTTATTACCATTCTGAGGATGAATTTGAAAAAATCCTCAATATGATACTTAATAAAAATGAAACATAGAAGATTAGTCGTAATCCTTTCAGTGATCATTATAATTGTTGTGGCATCTTATATTGTTGTGTCACTTTATCTCATCAATGACCTCTCTTCAAAAAACGAAATTTTAAAACAGGAAAAGCAGGGCTTGGACCTCAAGGTCAAACAGCTCGAAGATATTATTGCCTCTATGCCCACAGAAACAAAAGGCCCGGTAATCCCATCAAAATCTGTAGAAAACATTCAAGCGCACGAGAAAGAACTCGAAGACGCAACGGATGATTTTATTAACTATCAGCAGTATATTCCGAATTTTTGCCCTCTTGCCGAATTAATACTTACAAAACCATATTTACCTAAGCGAAGCCATTATGGCATTGACCTTGCTGGTAAAGTTGGTGAGCCGGTTTATGCCGCAGCTTCAGGGGTGGTTGAATCAATTGATCTTAACAATGAGATATATGGGGAAATATTAGTTTTAGATCACCTGAATGGTTATAAAACAAGCTATGGACATAACTCGCACATAAATGTAGAGGTTGGAGCATTTATTCGCAAGGGCGAGAAGATAGCGGAAGTAGGCAACACTGGTATTAGTTCTGCACCACACCTGCACTTTGAAATTTTATATCATGACAAAAATATCGATCCTGAGAAACAAATAAAATGAGATGGAGGTTTTAGATGAAAAACGCTGAAAATAACCTGGATACAATTATTGGAGAACATACGAAGTTCAATGGAGAAATTCATTCTGAGGGTGGTGTTCGTATTGATGGTGAAGTTGAAGGAAAAATTCATTGTGATGGTTTTTTGCTTATCGGCGAAAAGGCAAATATAAAAGCTGATATTCAGTCCTGCGAAGCGATCGTGTCCGGCAGGATTGAGGGGAATATAACCATTGAGAAGAAATTGGAATTAAAAAGTTCAGCGTTCATTAATGGTGATATAATTGCAAAGGTGCTTTCTATGGAATCGGGAACTCAGATCAGCGGGAAGTGCAGCATAAGGCAGGTTGATACCCCGAAGAGCAAAGAAAAATAACCAATATGCCTTTGAAGAATAAGGGGTATTATAAAGAAATTTTTGAGGGGCTCGGGCTTGTCGCACAGCTCGGATTTACAATGGTTGTTAATATTTTGATATTTTTTTTCATAGGATTGATTATTGAAAAAAAATGGCATCTCAAAGGAATTCCAATAATGATTGGAGTCTTTTGCGGAGTTATTTCAGGCGCATTTTCATGTTACAAGCTGATAAAAAAGAATGAAAATTCTGACAAATAGTTTTCGTAAGTACGTGTATCACATTCTTGGGTTGATTTTCTTGACAGAGATTCCAGCCCTTTTGCTTATCACACAAAACTTGAAGCTTTGGCTAGGTTATTCTCTGGGATCAATTCTTTCAAGTTTGAATTTTTATTTTCAGGCAAAGGGTGCAGAGAGCAGAGTGGGACTAAGCCCCAAAGGTGCAAAATTAAGCGTATTCAGGAATTTTTATATACGATATTTGGTTTTGGTCGTATTTGTAGTCGTTTTTGTGAAGTTTTTAGAAGTGAATGTTTTTTCTCTTCTTACCGGGTTGCTCATTGCTCCAGCTACCGTTCTTATCGATGGTATTATAACCGGAAAAAATAATCAGGATTCTGAATAATCTAAAATTATTTTATGAAAAAAAAGTCCAAGAAAGCACTGATCATCATTCTCACAATAATCATTATTGAGGGAATTCTTTCTGTCGGAGTTAATCGCGAGTTGCAGATTGGATTTGACGACGGCAGATTCGTCATCAGAAATATTGAGAATGAACAATCCATCCAGGATCAGATCAATCATGAATTTCAGAACTACCATATGATAAACCTTTTTGGGAAATTTACAATAAATTGGAGTGTCATACGCGTTATTCTTTTCGTTGACCTTTTTCTAATATTATTTGCAGTACTCGTAAGACGTAAGATGCATCTCATTCCGAGCAAATTACAGATCATTGCAGAGACGACATACTCTTTCTTTTCCAGTCTTGTGATAGAAACTATTGGAGAGGAAAAGAGATATTTTACTCCATATATTTTTACAATTTTCGTTTTTATCTGGTTATGTAATATAATAGGCATGATTCCCATTCCTGGAAATCTTGAACCAACCAGGAATTTAAATGTTCCGCTTGGACTTGGATTAATGGCGATTATTGTTGTACATTATTCAGCCATTAAGGAAAAGGGTATTGTTCAATATCTGAAAGAATTTACGGCACCGATCTCTTTTATGCTGCCCATCAATATCGTCGGTGAATTTGCAAAGGTTATTTCAATTTCTTTCCGTCTTTTTGGTAATATTCTCGGCGGTGCAATTATTGTTCTTGTAGTTTCAAATCTTACACGTTTCATACTAATCCCAGTTGGACTGAATCTGTTTTTTGGTTTGTTCATCGGAACGGTACAGGCATTTGTGTTCACTATGCTTGTGCTGTCCTATACAGCAGTAGCAATTAAGTAGAGCATATGATTGACACTTTTAGCTTAGTGCATGTTGCTTCCTACATTGGCGCAGGGCTCGCAGTGGGTATTTCGTCAATTGGGGCAGGTGTTGGTGAAGGGTTTATTGCTGCAAATACTTCCCAGGCATTAATGCAACAACCAAAAGCAAGCGAAAGTTTATTGAAAACTATGCTTATTGGTCAAGCGCTTACTGAAACCGGTGCGATTTTTTCTCTTGTCATTGCCATGCTCCTTTTATTTGGGGGTATAACTAATTCAGATGGTGGGTGGCAGATGGTTGCATCGCTCTTTGGTGCCGGACTAGTAGTAGGATTAGGAAGTCTCGGACCTGCTTTAGGAAATGGCTACACGGGTGGACAAACCTGTAAAGGAATAGGGAGACAACCAAGAGAAGCTAATTTGCTTACTGCAAATATGTTAATAGGTCAGGCATTATCTCAAACATCCGCCATTTTTGCGCTGGTAATTGCTATGATATTATTATATTCTACGCCAGCAGGGAACAGCATAGTAAAATCCTTTGCATTGGCGGGTGCCGTGTTCTCTATGGGTTTGGGGACATTTGGACCGGGACTTGGAATTGGTATGGTTGCGGCCAAAACAGTTGATGGAATAAGTAAATTTCCTAAACAATCTTCATTACTGACAAGAACAATGTTTGTGGGTGCTGCTGTTGCAGAATCAACATCAATATATTCATTAGTTGTAGCATTTTTATTAATTTTCGTGACATAATTATATTTAGTCAGGAGGAAAAATGTCAGAAATAGTTAGAGCAGCTGCTCTTTTAGGAGCAGGACTTTGCATGGGTATGGGTGCTTTGGGACCTGGTTTGGGAGAAGGATTTACCGCAGGTAAAGCTTGTGAATCTATTGCTCGTTCGCCAGAAAATGCAGGGCTTATCACAAGAACAATGCTTGTAGGTCAGGCAGTGTCCGAATCAACAGGTATTTACTCACTGGTCATTTCCCTGTTACTTATTTTCGCAGTGTAGGAGCTCCAGTCATATCGGAAAGGAGTATTAAGTATGGTTAGTATTGATTATACGCTTATTCTGGTAATAGTGAACTTCATAATTTTGCTGATTATCCTGAAAAAGCTCTTGTATAAGCCGCTCATGGATTATATCAATAAGAGAGAATCTCAGATAAGAGAGGACCTCACGGGTGCAAAAGAGCATAAAGAAGAATCTGAAAAGATCCTTGAGAAGCAGAAAGAGCTATTCAGAAAATCAAAAGAAGAAGCCAGAAGTATGCGTGATGAAGCGGCAAAGAGTGCAAAAATACAGAGTGAGCAAATTCTTCATGATGCTGAAGAACAGCAGGATGCAATAATTCAAGAAGCTCAGGAAATTATCGATGTCGAAGTGATAAAAGCAAAGGAAAGAATACAATCACAGATCGGAGATTTTGTCATCGAGCTGACTGATAAGATAATCGGCAAGAAGCTCACTGAAGATGAAGATGTGAAGCTCATTAACGAAATGATCAAAGAAGAGAGCCGCAAAAAGGAGTCGTCTGTTGATTAAAAATATCATATCAAGACGATATTCATCTGCACTTCTTGAGCTTATTAAGAAGGATGACTTACCACATTTTGAGAATGAGATCATCGCACTTCAGACTATACTGAAAGATGAGCCGGAGATTGAAAAATTTCTTGTTTCTCCAATTGTAGAAAATGATCATAAAAGCGAAATTATTTCTCTTCTAATAAAAGAAAGCGAAACGACGGAAGTCTTACTTAATTTTTTGAATGTGCTTGTCGATAAAGAAAGAATTTTTTTTATATCAGATATTCTAAAAGAAATAATCAGACAAGTACACCAGAAACTCGGCATCTTCGATTTTGACCTTAAAACCGCACATGACGTTGATGAAAAAACGATTGGAAATATAAAAAAATTCATCTCAAAATATGTGAATGGAGAAGTAATATTTAAACAAACTATTGATCCGCATATCAGAGGTGGCTTTCTCGCATACAATGATGAACTGGCGATCAATGCATCGATCAGAAACAATCTTGATGCCATGAAGAGGGAGTTTTAATATATGAAGCAGATTATTTTAGGAGTATGATGAAAATACAACCTGATGAAATCAGTAGAATAATCAAAGAAAAAATTGAAAAGTATAACTATAAAATTGATATAGACGAAGTCGGCAGAGTTATCGAGGTCGGTGATGGTATTGCTCGTGTGTATGGTTTACAGGATATCATGGCATCGGAACTCGTCCTTTTCAATGATGAAATATATGGCATGGCGCTGAACCTGGAAGAGGATAATGTCGGCTGTATCATTCTTGGCGAAAGTGATAAGATCAAAGAGGGTGATATTGTCAAAAGGACAAAGAAGATCGCACAGGTCCCTGTTGGTGAAGAGATGCTCGGACGAGTGGTGGATCCGCTTGGAATACCTCTTGATGGTAAAGAACCGATAAAATCGAAACTGAGCATGCCTATAGAAAGAAAAGCACTCGGAGTTGTTGCACGTCAACCGGTGATAGAACCGCTGCAGTCCGGTTTAAAAGCGATCGACTCAATGATCCCGATTGGGCGGGGACAGCGCGAACTCATTATTGGTGACCGCCAAACAGGAAAAACAGCACTTGCGGTCGATACGATTATAAACCAAAAAGATACGGATGTATATTGTATTTATGTGGCAATCGGTCAGAAGAGGTCATCGGTAGCAAAGGTCGTCGAGGCGTTAAGGGAGCACGGTGCCCTGGATTATACGATCATTGTTTCGGCAACTGCATCTGATCCTGCAGCGATCCAATATATTGCTCCATACTCCGGTGTAACGATGGGGGAATATTTCCGCGACAGAGGTAAACATGTGCTTGTAATTTATGACGACCTGTCCAAACATGCTGTTGCTTATCGTCAGATATCACTTTTGCTCCGCAGACCTCCCGGACGTGAAGCATATCCAGGCGATGTTTTCTATCTCCATTCACGACTTCTGGAAAGGGCATCAAAACTAGAAGAAATATATATTATCATACCCAAAGAAATGGAAGGCGCAAAAGAGCGTGTGAACAAAAAAGAATATCGGAAGCATATTAAATCAAGTGAAGAAGAGTTGAAGAAAGATCTTAAGGAATTAGGGAATGATAAATTCAAGTTCTATAAGCTTCCGGAAACAGGCGGTTCACTCACTTCGTTGCCAATAATAGAAACACAGGCAAGTGATATTTCTGCATACATTCCCACAAATGTGATCTCAATTACGGACGGGCAGATATATCTTGAATCTAAACTGTTCCACGCAGGTGTACGTCCAGCCATTAACGCAGGTTTATCGGTTTCTCGAGTCGGGGGAAAAGCGCAAATTAAAGCAATGAGACAGGTTGCAGGAAGATTACGTATCGAGCTTGCTCAGTTCAGAGAACTGGAAGCTTTTGCGAAATTCGGTGCAGAGCTTGATAAGGATACTCAGGATCAGCTTAACCGCGGGTACAGGTATGTCGAAATCCTCAAACAGGGTCAGTACAAGCCAGTTCCCGTAGCCAAGCAGATTGCTATTATTTTCATGGGATATGAAGGTTATCTTGATGACCTCCCTTTGGATATTATCCAGGATGTACAGGAGGAGCTTTTCGAATTGATGGATGAAGAGTATCGGAAACTTCAAAAAGAACTGATAAAACCAGAAGGCGTAACAGAAGACGTCGAGAAACAGCTTCATGAATTATCCAAAAAAATCAAAGCAGTCTTTGAAGATCAGGTCATAGTTGAAGAAATAATCGAAGAAGAAGATTAAGCAGATTATATGGCAAGTCTGAAAGAACTTAAAGAAAGAATAGGATCGGTCATCAGTACACGGCAGGTCACCAGTGCCATGAAAATGGTCTCTGCTGCAAAGTTGCAGAAGGCGCAGCAGCTTATTTTGAAAGCACGCCCCTATTCTGATGAATTGAATCTTTTCTTGCGTTCACTTGCTTCTCGAAATCGCAGACAGCTTCATCCCCTCCTTCATGAAATAGATGACAATGCAGTGAAAAATGTCGGACTGATCGTTGTCACAGCAGACAAAGGACTCTGCGGCGCTTTTAATATGAATATCATAAAAAAGGCGGAAGAGTACCTTCATGATCATAAAGACAAGAAAATCGATCTGATATGTGTCGGCAAAAAAGGATTTGATTATTTTCGAAGACTAAATATGAAGATCCAAGCTTTTTATGTAGAGCTTTTCAATAAATTGGAATTCGAGTACAGCAGAGATATCATGAACCTTGTGACTGACAAGTTTGTCTCAAGGAAATATGATAAAGTGCTCATAGTTTATAATGAATTCAAGTCTGCAATACAGCAGAATATCGTCCTCAAACAGCTTCTTCCTATCAAAGAGTTGAAAGAAGATAAAGAAGACAGATTTGCAGCGTATCTGTTTGAGCCCTCACCCGAAGAATTGCTTGATGAACTTATCAGGAAGCACCTTGATATTCAGATATGGCGTGTGCTTCTGGAATCATCTTCTGCAGAGCAGGGAGCGAGAATGGCTGCCATGGATGCAGCAACGGATAATGCAGATGAAATGATAAAAGATCTGACGCTCGAATATCATCATTTGCGTCAAAGTAAGATAACCACAGAAATCATAGAGGTATGTTCCGGTGCAGAAGGATTACAGTAAAAACAGCACAGGAGGAGTTTTGGAAAAAGGCAAAATAGTTCAAATAATCGGCCCGGTGGTAGATGTAGAATTTCCAGAAGAAAATTTACCAGAAATTTATACAGCACTGCACGTGAAGAGAAAAGACGAAAAGGTTCTTGTGCTCGAAGTGCAGCAGCATCTAGGCGAAAACAGGGTTCGTGCAATTGCAATGGACTCAACTGACGGACTGCAAAGAGGAGATGAGGTTATAAATACAGGAAAGCCTATCTCGGTTCCAGTGGGTGAAGAAACGCTTGGACGGTTGATAAATATCGTTGGCGAGCCCATTGATAATCTCGGAGAGATCAAAGCAAAAACTTATTATCCGATACATCGAGAAGCTCCTACATATACCCAGCTTGATATAAGAGACGAGATATTAGAAACAGGCATCAAGGTAATCGATTTGCTTTGTCCCTATCCAAAAGGTGGTAAGACAGGTCTTTTTGGAGGTGCCGGAGTTGGTAAAACAGTACTCATCCAGGAACTTATCAGGAATATTGCAACTGAGCATGGCGGGTACTCCGTTTTTGCAGGTGTGGGTGAGCGAACACGTGAAGGAAATGATCTCTGGCTCGAAATGAAAGAATCAGGAGTTATTAATAAAACGGCGATGGTATTCGGTCAGATGAACGAGCCCCCCGGAGCACGACTTCGAGTAGGACTTTCCGCGCTGGCAGTTGCAGAATATTTCCGCGATGAAGCTCATCAGGATGTGCTGTTATTCATCGATAATATTTTCAGGTTTACCCAAGCCGGTTCTGAAGTTTCCGCGCTTTTGGGAAGAATGCCCTCCGCAGTTGGTTACCAGCCGACACTTGCAACGGAAATGGGTGAATTACAGGAAAGAATTACTTCGACAAAGGATGGTTCGATCACCTCAGTACAGGCAATTTATGTGCCCGCAGACGATTTGACAGACCCCGCTCCAGCAACTGCCTTTGCACATCTCGATGCAACGACCGTACTCTCAAGAAAAATTGTAGAACTTGGTATTTACCCTGCAGTCGACCCACTCGATTCTAACTCTCGAATTCTCGACCCACGCATCGTTGGAACAGAACACTACTCTGTCGCAAGAGAAGTTCAGCAAGTACTACAGAAATACAGAGAACTGCAAGATATTATTGCAATTCTTGGTATGGAAGAACTTTCTGAAGATGATAAGCTGACCGTGAACCGAGCGCGTAGAATTCAGAGATTCCTTTCGCAGCCCTTCCACGTTGCAGAAGAATTCACCAACTATAAAGGACAGTATGTAAAACTCGAAGATACTATCACGGGTTTCCAGCAGATACTTGCAGGTGAGTGTGATCATATTCCCGAACGGGCATTCCTTATGGCTGGAACAATTGAAGAAGTTAAAGAACGCTACAAGAATATGAAATCCCATAAAAAAGAAGATATTATAGAAGAAGAAATATCAGAGGAAAAGCAAAACATAAAAGAAAAATCTGATGCGAAACCCGAAGAAAAAATTGAAGACAAGAAAAAGAATAAAAAGAAAAATAAAAAATCGAAATAATGGCGAATAATTCTCAATTCCTCCATTTAAAAATAATCACACCCAAGGGAGTATTCCTTGAAGATGATGTGAGCGAGCTGGTTGCACCCGGGACAGAGGGTGATTTCGGTGTTCAGATCGGACACACCCCATTTATTTCTTCAATCAGACCTGGCATCTTGAAAATTTATAAAAACGATAAACCGGAACTCTATTCTTTAATGAATGGCTTCGTGATGGTCGATGTTAATAAGGTGAGAATTTTTACCGAGATAATCGAGAATCCTGAGGACGTTGATGTAAAAAGGGCTGGGCGCGCAAAGGAAAGAGCAGAAAAACGCCTGCAGGAAAAAAAGGAAAATACTGATCTTCGTCGTGCAGAAACTGCATTGAAAAGAGCAATTGCCCGTATTCAGATCAGCGAAGAAGGATTTCACTAATTGATTTCGTTGACGCAAAATTTTAAATAGCTATATGTGAGTATAGCTATTTTTTTGTGCAGGTGATACATTTGAAAAAACAAAAAAAGATATTGATCATATCATTAGTATTTCTCTTGATGCTATGTTTTAATACATTGTGTGCAGAAAGAGAAGATTCCTCGTTTATTGAGCATAAAGTTCGTCCCGGAGAGAATTTGTACAAGATAGCCAGAAAATATATTGACCAATCCCCCACTCTTTTTCTCGGTGAATTTGTCGAGCAGATCAAAAGTGCAAACGGTATTTCAGATTCGAATATTATTCACATCGATCAAGTATTATTGATCCCAACAGGAGGGTCAGACATTATTGCCAGCGAAGTAATCCATCATGATTATTTGTGTGGGATTTATCTTAACACCTATTCTCTGACTGAGAATAATATACAAAGGATCATAAGTAAATATGATTCGCTCGGGTGCAATGCCCTTGTGGTGGATTTTTCAAATGTCATAGGCACACTTTTTTATTCATCTCGCAATACAATAGCACGTACAAATGGTTTGATAACTCCGATTATCAGCCATCCACAAAAACTTGCAAATCTCCTTCATCAATACGACATTGAGCTTATTGCCCGGGTCACAATGTTCAAAGATACGACGCTTGCATATAACTATCCAGAATGGCGACCTGTTATTATTCCTGATTCAACAGATACTCTTGCATCTGAAAAGAAGTATGAAGAACACTGGCTGAATCCAAATAACCGGGAAGTCCAGAAATACAAACTTGATATAATTAAAGAAATAATTTCTCTCGGAGTGGACGAGATACAACTCGACTATGTACGTTTTCCGACAGAGGGACACCTGCTCGATGCGGATTTTGGCATACCGGACTCGATGACGAAGCAGGGTGTGATCACCGATTTTATTTCAAAAGTATATGAAATAACTCAGCAGGAAGGAGTAAAACTCTCTGCTGATATTTTCGGGATCGTTGCGCTTCAGCATCCTGAAGATGTACAAAATACAGGGCAGGATATTAGAAGGATAATGCCATATTTAGACAGAATTCATCCAATGATCTATCCTTCACATTTTTATGGCGAATTCTGGGGAAAATCATATCCCGGAAAAGAGCCGTATTATTTTATTTATAGAATATGCAGTGTGCTTAGAGATGAAATTGAAGACGAGAACAAGATCATACCATATCTTGAGTCTTTCTCATTGTACCATAATTCGGTAGACCCCTTTATGATCTCTGCCCAGATACAGGCAGTCAAGGATGCGGGACTGGATGCCGGATTTCTTTTCTGGAATGCCGGAGCAAATTATAATTCAACCTGGGAAGCGCTTGAGGATTTCCAAAAATAAATGCTCGATGATTTTAGCTTTACTAGTTCCTAAAGCTCACTTTTTACAGTTCCCAAAACCCACCTATATTCTCGTTCCCAAAGCCCACTTTAGGAATGAGGACGGCGTTTCCATCACAAGGCGGGTAGGTGTGTGAAAACGATTTCTTTAAGTTAAAATTACCCCCACCCCTAACCCTTCCCCCTATCGAAGGGGAAGGGAAATGCCTACGTCAAAATAAGATAGATTCTTTCCCTAAATAGGGGGATTTAGAGGGTTTTGAGAAAATATCGAGCATTTCACTAGTTTTCACACAGCCTGGGGATTTGGTAACGAGAGCGGAGATAGTATTTTAAATCAATACTCAATTAATTTCTTGACGCTTACTTAGCACAATTAACAATTCCAATTAATGAAAATGAAATACGTTAAGATTCCATTAGTATTTCTTTGCTGTGTTAGCACATTAATGCTCACATACTGTGCATCAAAAACAAAAGTGATGCCCGGAGCAGCAAGCGGAAAGTATATCGAGGTTTTCTTTCTCTCAGAAAATACAAATCAGTATTTTGTGCACCCGATCGAGTGGAAAGAAGGAGATCTTAACTTAAGTATAGATTTTACAGTTAGAGCACATAAAAAAACACAACCTGCCGACCCTGTCTCCTTCAGCTATACTCTTGAACAAAATACCCCCTTTAATGATGAACTGGTGCTTTATTTCATTCTCAATGACACTACTGCGGTTGCACCGTCTTTGGTAGAATCTCTTGCTTCTGAGGATAATAACAACTATGTGAGATATACAAGCCAGATTGAATATCGCGATTTTATTAAAATGATCTCTGCCAAAAGAGTCGATATTATTCTCCTCGATGGAATGAATGACCAGCGCATTAAACTGCCGAAGCAATTTTACAAGGCAGCAGATGAGATGAGAATATTATTAAATATTCAAAAGGGGTAAAAATGAAAAGAGCTTTAAGTGTTTTGATCGGTCTGGGAGCAGGACTTATTGCGGGGTTCATAATCAGCAAAATATTTCTGGGTCCAGATTGGCAGGAGGCATTTGCCAGCCCGGTAGTTGTCGGAGCCCTGATCGGAACTGCTGCAGGATTTCAGTCAGGCAGAAAGAAAAAGAAGTAATAATCTTACCGACCAGCTTATTCATTTTGCATAATTGTCTAATTTTCTTGACGCAATACCTAACTGTTTAGCAATAATTTACACGCTTTTCAAAAATCATATAAGGATGTCTATGGAAGAACTATCTTATGAAACACAACTAGCGAAGTTGACCCTCATTGCAGATAAGAAGTATTTACCGCTTGCAATGGATTTTATTCAGGATATTGCGGTCGTTGTTGGACTCCCAAAAATGGATGCACAAAAGCTCGAGCTGATCGTAGAAGAAGCAAGCTTGAATGTCATCGAGCATGCATTTGACAAAGATGAAAAAGGAAATTATGAGATCAGTATAATCCGCAAACCCGGGCAGCTTGTTATTGCAATTAGGGATAAAGGACTTCCCTTTGATTTCCATAAAATAAAACCAGGGGAGAATTCGGGGTTGGGCATGGTTTTGATGAAGGCATTTGCTGACGAAATTCATTTTATGAATCTTGGACGTGAAGGTAAAGAGGTGGTATTTATAAAAAATCTTCCTTACAAAAATATCACTGAATTCGACGAAGTAAAGGAAGAAAAAAAAGAACCCCCTTCAGAGAAGAAAGAAGTCGAGCTTACATACCGTCTGATGACTGCTGCGGATGCTGTTCCTATGGCACGATGTATGTATCGATCATATGGCTATTCTTATGGTAATGATTTTGTTTATTATCCGGAAAAAGTACAAGAGCTCATAAAAAGTAGATTGCTGCATTCCTGTGTTGTATTAAATCCAGAAGGAGAGCTGGTCGGTCATCTTGCAATGATGTTAGATTCTCCAGGGGCAAAGATCGGTGAAACAGGAATGGCTGTGGTCGATCCCCGCTATCGAGGACACGGCATTTTCAAAAAAACGAAACTTTTCCTTGTCGATTATGCTGCGAAGAGAAATATGGCCGGCATCTACAGCGAAGCAGTTGCAGTTCATCCTTACACGCAAAAAGGCAATATCTCACTTGGTGCTCATGAAACAGGTTTTCTGATCGGGTTCACTCCCTCAACCATGTTTTTCAAGAAGATCGAAAAGCAGCAGAGAACAAAACGGCAAACGACAGTTCTTTTCTATCTCAAGCTGAAGGACGAAGAGCAGAAGAAAGTGTATCCGCCCTTTCACCATAAGGCAATGATAATGAAGATATACGAAAAGAGCGGATTAAATAGAAGAATAGAAAAAGCAGGGCACAATGTTTTAGAAAATATAGATGAAAAGTCCCGGGTTGATATAAAGGTACAAACCGAACCGGGTAGAGCATTTATGAGAGTTTCACAATTTGGCAAGGATGTTGCGGAACTTATTGGTTTTCGATTACATGAGCTTTGTCTTCAAAAGATAGACTGTATCTATATCGATCTACCTCTAAGCCACCCAATGACGCAGCAGATCTGTGCACCATTGGAAATGATGGGGTTTTTCTTTGCGGGTATTATTCCTGAAATGTTTGACGGAGATGTGCTAAGATTACAATATCTAAACAATGTTGATATAGACTTTGAAAAAGTGACGGTTGTTTCCGATTTTGGAAAAGAACTTTTTGACTATGTGGTCACGGCTCACGAACGGGAATTATCAGTATAATTTATTATGCAAAAAGTAACAAGGAGTAGCTATGCTAAAAGAAAACTTTATCGATTATATTGAGAAAGGGATCAAAGAGAATTGGGACCTAAACGCATTTACTAATTACAGAGGTGATACACTGACCTACAGGCAAACCGCAATAGAGATTCTGAAACTCCA
>JAVCDK010000130.1 GCA_030765865.1 Candidatus Celaenobacter antarcticus
GGATACCTTAGAATAAAATGGATTACATTATTAGATTAGTAATTTATTCGCTTGCAATACTCATCGTGAGCAGGTTCACAAAATTGATCGAGATCAAGAACTTTGGTACTGCACTTTTGTTCGCTTTTGTGCTTGGTATAGTTAATGTGCTTATAAGACCGATCTTCTTATTTATCTCACTTCCACTTATTGCATTGACCTTTGGGATATTTCTGATCTTTATAAACGGATTGATGATCATTATCGCAGCAGCATTCTTTAAGAATGTCAAAACAAAGGGCTGTCTTTCGTCTGCAATTGCAAGTGTGCTGATTTCTCTTGTGGTATTTTTGTTTGAAATGATACTCTTTCCCGGTCAGACGCAGATAATTTATTAGTAGCGCTTCTTTACAGGAAAAGTAACGCAAGATTCCAATCTTGCGACTTTTTACTCCACAATAATATGTATTTCTCTTTACCAAGCCCCAGTTTAATGAAGCTGTTTGGAAGAAGGGGCTTCTTTGTATTATTGCTTTACTCCCGACAGGTCGGGAGAATTGGTAAAGAGGTAGGAAGAGAGAAGTACAGCAAGATTCCGATCTTGCGCATCCTGCACAAACTCAACATCAGTCTTCACTACGTTACGCCCCGACAAGACACCCAGACAGGTCAGAATGTTGAGTTACAATTATTCATTAAATTTCATCAGTATCCTAACAAAAAAGCGATGTCATTCCCGAGCCCCATCGGGAATCCAGTATTTTTTATAGACAACACACCTCCCGGCTAAAGCCGTACTCCTCTTTTTAGAGGAGATTTTTACTCAAAATGTACTAAAAAATTTGACAAACAATGGTAGTGAATTAAACAAACGATTAATAAAATAATTGTACTTGGTTTTTTATGATGCTGAAGGAAATTTTATGGTAAAAAAATTAAGAACTTATGGTAATTTGTTAAAAAAAGATGATGTAAATAATTGGAGGAAAAATGAAAAAAATATTAATAATTTTGATAACAATTTACTTACTAGTACTAATTTCATGTGAAGGAACAGGACCCGAACCACCAGTATATTACATAACTGTAACTTCACCCAACGGAGGTGAGACTTGGCAGATGGGAACTACCCATAATATAACCTGGGATGATAATATTGCTAGCAACGTAAAGATTGAATTATATAAATCAGGTTCATTTTACAGGACTATAAGTAATTCGACTTCAAGTGATGGGACATATAGTTGGAGTATTCCGACTGATCTGACAGAATCCTCAAGTTACAAGGTTAAGATAACCAGCACATCCAATAGTTCTGTATATGATAACAGTAATAACTATTTTACCATTGAAGAAGCTGATTACATAACCGTCACCTCCCCAAATGGGGGTGAGACGTGGCAAATGAGTACTTCGCATAACATTTCATGGGATGATAATATTTCTAGCAATGTAAAGATAGAATTATACAAATCAGGTTCATTTTATAGGACTTTAAGTAGTTCAACTGCAAGTGATGGAACATATAATTGGAGTATTCCCACTGATCTTGCAGAATCCTTAAGTTACAAGGTAAAGATTACTAGTACGAGTAATAGTTCTGTGAATGATCAAAGTAATAATTATTTTACTATAGAAGAAGAATCAGTGGCAGATTACATAACAGTAACTTCACCAAATGGAGGTGAGACCTGGCAGATGGGAACATCTCACAATATCACTTGCGACGATAACATTACAAGCAATGTAAAAATAGAATTGTATAAATCTGGTTCATATTACAGGACTATAGTTGATTCAACTTCATGTGGTTATAGCTGGGATATTCCAACTGATCTGATAGAATCTTCAAGTTACAAAGTAAAGATTACCAGCACCTCAAATAGTTCTGTATATGATTTTAGCGATAATGATTTTACTATTGAAGAAGAACCAGTTGCTGATTACATAACAGTAACTTCACCAAATGGAGGCGAGACCTGGCAAATGGGAACATCTTACAATATCACCTGGAATGACAATATTTCTAGTTATGTTAAGATTGATCTGTATAAGTCAGGTACGTATAATAGGGAAATTAAAGATTCTACACCGAGTGATGGTTCTTACAGTTGGAGTATCCCAACAGATTTGACGGAATCATCGAGTTACAAGGTAAAGATAACCAGTACTTCCAATATTTCTGTTAATGATTATAGTAATAATTATTTTACTATTGAAGAAGAACCAGTTGATGATTACATAACAGTAACTTCACCCAATGGTGGTGAGACCTGGGAAATGGGCACTACATATGATATAAAGTGGGATGATAATATAAGTGAAAATGTTAAGATAGAATTATATAAATCAGGTTCATTTTACAGGACAATTACTAGTTCAACATCAAGTGATGGGACATATAGCTGGAGTTTTCCGATTGTGGAAGAATCCTCATGGTACAAGGTTAAGATAACCAGCACCTCCAATAGTTCTGTGAATGATTTTAGCGATAATTATTTTTCAATAGTTAAACCACCATTCATAAAAGTTACATCCCCAAACGGAGGAGAGACCTGGCATATGGGTACACCTTACAATATTACATGGGATGATAACATAAGTAGCAATGTAAAGATAGAATTATACAAATCAGGTTCATTTTATAGGACTTTAAGTAGTTCAACTGCAAGTGATGGAACATATAATTGGAGTATTCCCACTGATCTTGCAGAATCCTCTAGTTACAAGGTTAAGATAACCAGCACCTCCAATAGTTCTTTATATGATTACAGTAATAATTATTTTACTATTGTAGAAGCAGATTACATAATTGTAACCTCCCCAAATGGGGGTGAGACGTGGCAAATGAGTACGTCACATAACATTACGTGGGATGATAACATAAGTAGTAATGTTAAGATAGAATTGTACAAATCAGGTTCATTTTACAGGACTTTAAGCAGTTCAACTGCAAGTGATGGAACATATAATTGGAGTATTCCCACTGATTTTGCAGAATCCTCTAGTTACAAGGTGAAGATAACCAGCACCTCCAATAGTTCTTTATATGATTACAGTAATAATTATTTTACTATTGTAGAATCAAATTACATAACTGTAACCACACCCAATGGGAGTGAGACGTGGCAAATGGGAACTCCACATGATATAACATGGGATGATAATATAAGTAGCTATGTAAAGATTGAATTATATAAATCAGGTTCATTTTACAGAACAATTAGCAGTTCAACTGCAAGTGATGGAACATATAATTGGAGCATTCCGACTGATCTAGTAGAATCATCGAGTTACAAGGTGAAGATAACCAGCACCTCCAATAGTTATTTATATGATTACAGTAATAACTATTTTACTATTGAAGCAGAAGATTACATAACCGTCACCTCACCCAATGGTGGTGAAACCTGGAAGATATTAACTACTCAACAAATAACCTGGAATGACAATATAAGTAGCAATGTTAAGATTGATTTATATAAATCCGGATCATATTATAGGACAATTACTACCTCAACCTCAAGTGATGGATTATTTAATTGGAATATTTCCAATGTTCTGGCAGAATCATCGAGTTACAAGGTTAAGATAACCAGCATCTCTAATAGTTCTGTATATGATTACAGTAATAACTATTTTACTCTTTACGTGGCCACTGGAACAGTAACAGATATAGATGACAATGTTTATCAGACAAGAGAAATCGGAAATCAGTGGTGGATGACAGAAAACCTGAAAGTAACACATTATCGAAATGGAAGCTCAATATCTAAAGTGACTAATAATAACACATGGACTGGATTAAGTACAGGTGCATACTGCAATTATGGAAACAATAATGGAAATGTAGCTACCTATGGTCATTTATATAACTGGTATGCATTGGATGACAGTAGGGGCATAGCACCTGATGGTTGGCATGTACCCACTTATGATGATTGGGAAATATTGTCTTTTTATCTTGGAGGAGGTAGTGTTGCAGGGGGAAAGATTAAAGAGACTGGGACTACACACTGGAACTATCCTAACACAGGTGCGACAAATGAGAGTGGCTTTACAGCTTTGCCTGGTGGTTACCGAGACGCATATGATGGTGATTTCTACGATATGGGTGCCACAGCTCTATTTTGGTCTTCTAGTGAGTACTATAGTTACGGTGCTTGGTGCAGACTATTGGGTTACGCTAGTTCAGTCTTAGGTCGTAGCTACTTCGATCTGAGAAACGGTTTTTCTGTTCGCTGTGTGAAAGATTAAGATTTATTTAATTTGAGTTAAAATATAATCCTAAACTCGATTATTTTACTCCAGCGCGGTAACGCAAGATTCCAATCTTGCGCATCCTGCACATACTCAACATCAGTCTTCACTCCGTTAATCCCCGACAGGTCGGAATGTTGAGCTACATTCGACCACCCAATTGTGTCCTGTTTTAATCTAGTAAACAATTGTACTACATTCCTAAAGAATGAAAATTTTAATTAATCTACTGCCAATTTTTAGAGCGTTTCTTTACATGGAAATATACGATCATTTTATTTGACTTACATTTTTAGCAATTAAGTTTTTAGTAAAATATGGGATAGCATCGTGAAACTTGACACATTATTCTACCCCCAAAGTTATATCGAAAAAAATGTACCTAGAAAGGATATATAATATGAAGCGAAAAGTCATTATTATGGGCGCTGCCGGCAGAGATTTTCATAATTTCAATGTGATCTATCGTGATAATTCCGATTATGAAATCGTTGCCTTCACAGCAACACAAATTCCGGATATCGATGGACGAAAATATCCTGCAGAATTGGCAGGTAAACTTTATCCCGAAGGTATTCCAATTCTTGCTGAATCTGAACTGGTATATCTGATTAAGGAACATAATATCGATATGGTTGTATTTGCCTACAGTGATGTAAATTACGAATATCTTATGCATAAAGCTTCGATCGTGAATGCAGCAGGTGCTGATTTTGTGCTCCTGAGTGCAACCGAGACAATGATCAAAACAACCAAACCTCTTATAACAGTTTGTGCAGTTCGAACAGGTTGTGGGAAAAGCCAAACCTCACGTGCAGTTGTGCGGTTCCTGAAGGACAGGGGCTTGAGGGTCGCTTCGATCCGTCATCCTATGCCGTATGGAGACCTTGTTAAGCAAAAAGTGCAACGATTTGCAGAGCTTGAAGATCTAAAAAAACATGAATGTACGATTGAAGAAATGGAAGAGTACGAACCTCATATAGAGATGGGCAGCATCATTTATGCCGGTGTCGATTATGGAGCAATTCTTACTGAAGCAGAAAAAGAAGCCGATGTCATCGTATGGGATGGTGGAAACAACGATACTTCCTTTTATAAATCAGATAATATGTTGAATATTGTGGTAGCTGATCCTCTTCGTCCGGGTCATGAATTGTATTATTATCCCGGTGAAACAAATCTCCGTCTTGCTGATGTAGTTGTGATTAATAAGATCGATTCTGCAAATCCAGAAGATGTGCTCGAAGTCCGTGATAACATCCGTTCTGTAAATAGAAATGCGATCATCATCGACGCTGCATCTCCACTTTTTGTTGATGATGCTGATATTATCGAAGGAGCGAGAGTCCTCGTTGTGGAAGATGGACCAACACTCACTCACGGTGAGATGAAATACGGCGCAGGCGTTGTTGCAGCAGAACGTTGGGGCGCAGCAGAACTTGTCGATCCACGTCCCTGGGCTGTTGGTACAATTAAAGCGACTTATAAAAAATATCCTGAGATCGGAATTCTTCTTCCTGCTATGGGATATGGCGAGCAGCAGATAAAAGATCTCGAAAAAACTATAAATACAGTTGATTGTGATGTTGTTGTAATTGGAACTCCCATTGATTTACGAAGAATAATAAAAATAAACAAGCCTGCAGTAAGAGTATCCTACGAATTGCAGGAAATTGGTCAACCGACACTTACAGAAGTGCTGGATAATTTTGTTAAATAGTCTTATTTAGGAGGACGAGTGGCTTTGGAAAAAGACGCAAAACGTATAATAATCGAAGAGTTTGGTTTACATGAATCTGATACAGGATCCCCTGAAGTACAGATTGCACTCCTCACTCAGAGAATTGCGAGTATTACAGAACATCTGAAAGTTCACAAGAAAGATCATCATACCCGACGCGGGCTTCTTATGCTTGTCGGACAGAGACGAAGACTTTTAGATTATATTAGAAATAAAGATATTACTCGCTATAGAAAGTTAATTAAAGCTCTTAAGATCAGAAAGTAAGAGCAGATTGAACAGGATGAATTGTATTCCTTTGTTCAGACAGGAGCTAGATGGATAGTAACATAATTAGGATGGAAACAGAATTTGCCGGCAGAACGCTGACGCTTGAAACTGGCAGAATGGCGAAACAGGCGGGTGGTTCAGTGCTTGTGCAATATGGAGGTACGGTTGTTCTTGTTACTGCCACAGCTTCCAAGACAAGAAGAGAGGGAATTGATTACTTCCCCCTCATGGTCGACTTTGTTGAAAAAATGTATGCTGCAGGCAAAATTCCCGGTGGTTTTTTCAAACGTGAGGCAAGACCCTCAACTACCGCAACACTTGCAGCAAGATTAATAGATAGATCACTGCGACCACTTTTCCCGGATGGTTTCAGAAATGATGTGCATGTAGTTATTACAGTGCTTTCATATGATAAAAAGAACTCTCCCGAAATGTTGGGAATGATCGGGGCATCTGCCGCATTAAGTATTTCCGATATCCCATTTCATGGACCTATTGCAGGTGTAAATGTTGGATTGATCGATGATGAATTCGTTATCAATCCCACAGTTGAGGAGTTTGAGAAATCCAAATTGGATCTCGCTGTTGCAGGGAAAGATAATGCTGTAATGATGGTCGAAGCTGGCGCTAATGAAATTAGCGAAGAGCAGATGCTCGAAGCCCTCAATAAAGCCCATGAAAGTATTAAAGAATTGATCACTTTTGAAAATGAATTCATTGCAAAAGCTGCGAAACCAAAGGGTGAATATGAGATCGATATTATTGATGAGGATCTTATTCTGGAAGTTGAAAATGCAACCACCGAAAAGATCGAGAACGCATTGAATGTGCCAGATAAGCTGGAACGAAATGCATTAATCGATACTATCAAGGATGAAGTCATTGGCTCTTTTGAGGAGAAGTTATCTGTAGAGGAATTTGAAGAGAAAAAAGGGCAGATCAATCAGGCCTTTGATGGAACTCTAAAAAAACTGTTGAGAAAAAAGATCCTCGAAACCAATACACGCGTTGACGGCAGAGGTATGGATGATGTAAGAGATATCACTTGTGAAATTGATATTCTTCCTTTCACTCATGGCTCTGCACTCTTCACACGGGGTGAAACTCAGTCCCTTGGAGTGGTAACTCTCGGCACGAGCTCTGATGAGAAAATTATTGATGAACTCGGTGAAGAGTATAAAAAGAAATTCTATCTCCATTACAATTTTCCTCCATTCAGTGTGGGCGAAGCTGGTTTTATGAGAGGACCCGGCAGAAGAGAGCTCGGGCATGGAAATCTTGCAGAACGCTCATTACTCCCTGTCATTCCTGAGGATGAAGAGAAATTTCCATACACTATCAGGATTGTTTCAGAAATTCTGGAATCAAACGGATCTTCATCAATGGCAACCGTATGTAGTGGAACTTTATCTTTGATGGCTGCCGGTGTGCCAATATCAGGACCTGTTGCCGGTATAGCAAATGGACTCATTCTTGAGGATGATAAATTTACTGTACTTACAGATATCATGGGCATGGAAGATCATTACGGTGATATGGATTTCAAAGTTGCAGGAACAGATAAAGGTATTACTGCCCTGCAGATGGATATCAAGGTTGAAGGTATCACTCATGAGATCATGACCGTTGCCCTGGAAAAAGCTAATAAAGGCCGTTTCTTTATTCTTGATAAGATTAAGGAAACCATTGCAGAACCACGCCCGGATATTTCACCGATAGCACCTCACATAGAGGTTATGAAAGTTAAAACTGACAGGATTGGCGATATTATCGGACCTCAGGGTAAAATGATCAAATCAATTATTGAAGAAACAGGCGTAGCCATTGATATCGACGATGATGGTACTGTTCGAATAGCTTCCCCTGACAGGGATTCAATTCAAAAGGCAAGAGAAAGAATTGCCAGCATAGTTGAAGAACCAGAAATTGGAAAGATCTATAACGGCGTTGTCAAAAATGTACGTGAATTTGGTTGTTTTGTAGAATTTCTTCCTCGCCAGGAAGGTCTGGTTCATGTATCGAATCTGGAAAATAAGCGAACTGAAAACGTTGCTGATGTGGTAGGATTTGGCGATAAAGTAAGGGTGAAAGTCATTGGCATTGATCGTGATGGAAAAGTCCAGTTGAGCATGAAAGACGTCGAAGGAGCTATTGTTGAACATAAGGAACGACCAAAACGCTACAGCCCGAATAAAAAACGTTATTAGTCCCCAAAATTTGAAGCTTACTAAGTTATCATGAAAACAAAGAATCACGCAAAGGACGCAGAGAGAAGAATGCAGAGACGTAAAGGAAAGATGAAGAATGATTTTTGTGTCTCTCTTTTTTAATTCGTGTATTTTCGTGTTAATTTGTGGTTAAAATTTCTGAAGTAGGTTAAAGTGAAAATTGCCTTAGTTGTAGGGGCTCGTCCCAACTTTATGAAGGTGGGTCCTATATACTTTGAACTAAAAAAGCATTCACGATACACACCGTTGCTCATTCATACAGGGCAGCACTACGATAAGAATCTCTCAGAAATATTTTTCGAACAACTCGGATTTCCAAAACCCGATGTATATCTTGGAGTGGGATCAGGAACTCACGGGGTACAAACAGCAAAAGTAATGATCGCATTCGAGCAATTCCTCTTGCAGGAGAAGCCGGATCTCGTTCTCGTTGCAGGTGATGTGAATTCAACAGTTGCCTGTGCTATTGATGCTGTAAAACTTCATATACATGTTGCGCATCTTGAAGCCGGTCTGCGTTCATATGACAGAAGAATGCCTGAAGAGATCAACCGGATAGAGACAGATTGTATTTCGAGTATGTTGCTCACACCCTCAGAAGATGCTGATGAGAATCTTATTCGTGAAGGGATTTCAAAAGATAAGATTTTCCTTGTTGGTAATGCTATGATAGATTCTCTTATACAATATGAAAAACAAGCTGAGCACTCTACAATGATGGATGATCTTGGGCTAAAAAAACATTCTTATGCTTTGATAACCCTGCATAGACCAAGCAATGTTGACGATAAAGAGAATCTCGAAATAATTCTTGATGCATTTTCTGAGATAGCTAAGAAAATTCCACTCGTATTTCCCATACATCCTCGCACAAGAAAGCAGATTTCGGTGTTCGGTTTTGAAGAAAAAGTTAATAAGATAGCAAACCTAAGACTCATCGATCCAATAGGTTATCTTGATTTTCTAAAACTTGAGAAGTATGCAAAGTTTGTGCTCACAGACTCAGGTGGCATACAAGAAGAAACGACTGTTTTTGGTATACCATGTTTAACTTTGCGAGAAAATACTGAGCGTCCCATCACTATTGAACTTGGTACAAATCAACTTGTTGAATTGAATAAAGATGGAATTGTTCAGAAAGTAAATGAAATTTTAGATGGGAAGTATAAAAAAGGAAGCATCCCGCCATTGTGGGACGGGCATACTGCGCAGCGAGTAGTGCAAGTTATGGATACATTTAACTACTCATTTTCGTAAAAAAAGGTGGAAGCCATGAAAGTATTAGTTACAGGAGGAGCTGGTTATATTGGAAGCCATACCTGTATAGAACTTCTCGAAGCTGGACATGAGATAGTAGTTATAGATAATCTCTCTAACAGTAAACTGGAAGCGCTCGAACGAGTCAAAGAAATTACTGGTAAAGATTTAATTTTTTATAAAATTGATATTCTTGATAAAGAGGGATTGAGAGAGGTTTTTTCTCAGCATACGTTTAATGTAGTCATTCACTTTGCCGGACTAAAAGCAGTTGGCGAGTCTGTAGAAAAGCCGCTCCTATACTATCACAATAATGTGAGCGGATCCATTACTTTATTTGAAGTCATGCAGGAATACAATGTGAAAAATATTGTGTTCAGCTCATCAGCGACCGTGTACGGTGATCCTCATACAGTACCAATCAAAGAGGATTTTCCCCTGTATCCGGCAAATCCTTATGGGCAAACAAAATTAGAAATTGAGCAAATTTTGAAAGATCTGTTTGCTTCTGACAATTCATGGAATGTAGTACTGCTTCGTTATTTTAATCCGGTTGGAGCTCACTCTAGCGGAAAAATAGGTGAAGATCCCAACGGTATTCCTAATAATTTATTTCCCTTTATTTCGCAAGTTGCAATTGGAAAGTTAGAAAAACTCTCTGTTTTTGGTGATGATTATCCCACTGTTGATGGGACTGGAGTCCGTGATTATATACATGTAGTTGATTTGGCAAAAGGGCACTTAAAAGCTCTTAAAAAGATTACACAGAAGGCGGGGCTTACTATTTATAATTTGGGGACGGGAAAAGGATACAGCGTACTTGAAATCGTACATGCTTTTGAAAATGTTTCTGATAAGAAAATTCCGTACAAGATTATTGAACGCCGCTCAGGTGATATCGCAGTATGTTTCGCAGATCCTGCTCTTGCAAAAAAAGAACTTGGATGGAGTGCCGAAAAGGGCATCCAGGATATGTGTGCAGACGCTTGGAGATGGCAGTCAAATAATCCAAACGGATATTAAATTTATTACTTAGGAGATATTATATGAAAATTTCTGTAGTTGGTTCTGGCTATGTCGGGTTGGTAAGTGGTGCATGCCTTTCTGATGTAGGGCATATTGTGACGTGTGTTGATAATAATAAAGAAAAGATCGAAATGCTCAATAGTGGAGAGATGCCCATATTTGAAAAGGGTTTGAAAGAGCTTGTCCAGAACAATGTTGAGGACGGTAGATTATTTTTCACAACTGATATAAAAAAAGCAACAAAAGATGCTCAGGTTATTTTCATTGCTGTGGGAACTCCCCCGGATGACGATGGTTCTGCAGACCTTCAATATGTACTTGCAGTTGCAAAGGATATTGGAAATTACATGAATGGCTACAAAGTTGTGGTTGATAAATCAACAGTTCCAGTCGGAACCGCCGATTTTGTTAAATCAACTATCTCTGACGTCCTTAAAAACCGAAAAGCAGACTATGAGTTTGATGTAGTCTCAAATCCTGAATTTCTTAAAGAAGGTGTCGCAATTGACGATTTCATGAAACCGGACAGAGTAGTCATCGGCGCAGAAAGTGATAGAGCAAAAAAACTCATGCACGAAGTATATTCAGCTTTTACTTTACAACACGATAGAATTATTTTTATGGGAATACGCTCAGCAGAAATGACCAAATATGCTTCAAATGCTATGCTCGCAACCAAAATTTCATTTATGAACGAGATTTCAAGACTGTGTGAAGAAGTCAATGCAGATGTCGAAGACGTGCGAACTGGCATTGGTTCTGACCATAGAATCGGTTACAGTTTTATATATCCCGGAATCGGCTATGGGGGATCATGCTTCCCAAAAGACGTGAAAGCGCTTATCAAAATTGCACATAAGCATAATTCAACTGCCAAAATTCTCGAAGCCGTTGAAGAAGTGAATGATGAACAGAAATTTACTATTGTTAAAAAGATCGTGAAACATTTCGGCGAGGATCTCAACGGGAAGGTATTTACCATGTGGGGGCTTTCTTTCAAACCGATGACAGATGATATGCGTGAAGCACCATCTCGAGTTATAATTAATGAACTTTTTCAAAAGGGTGCAAAGATACAGGCATACGATCCTGAAGCAATGAAAGAAGCAAAAAGGATTTTTGGAAATAATCCTAATATAACATATTTCGACGATCAATACTCAGCTTTGAAAGATGCAAATGCCATCCTTCTCGTCACAGAATGGAGGCAGTTCCGTATGCCCGATTTTAACAAAATGAATTCATTGCTCAAAGAAAAAATAATTTTTGACGGAAGAAATCAGTATCAACCCGATCAGATGAAAGAATTGGGATTTATCTATTATTGTATCGGACGTCCCGGAAAATAAAAGGAGTTAAGTATGGCTGTCTTTTTTTATGATGAGAATAACATCAATACAGACCTGATGTTTCCCGGGAAATATACTTATGAATCTTCAGATGTTGAGTTTATAAAAGAGCATTTATTCGAAGACCTTGATGTAGAATTTTCTAAAAATGTGAAGCCAGGGGATATAATATTTGTTGGGAAGAATTTCGGTTGCGGCTCATCAAGAGAACAACCGTCTGTCGGTTTAAAAGCTCTTGGCATAAAAGCAATTGTCGCCAAATCTTTTTCAAGAATATTTTTCAGAAGTGCGACAAATCAGGGACTTTTATTAATCGAGAGTCCCGAAGCGGTGGAATATTATTCTGATGGAGACAAAGTTGAGGTTGATGAAAAGAAGGGATTGGTAAAAGTGGGCGACAAAGAGTTTTCCTTTCCTCCTTTTCCAAAGCAGATGCAGGACATTATTAATGAAGGTGGACTTTTATTACATATAAAAAATAAAATAGTTGACGAATAATAAAAAATATAGTCATCATCGTAACTAAATAAATATCAGGGGGTACAATGGAAGTTAAACAACTTATCAAAGAGATTAAGGAAAATCTCGAAAAATTTGCAAACACAAAATCAATATTCGGCGACGTCATGAAAGTCGATGGTATTTCGATCATTCCCGTGGGCTCTTTCACAATGAAAGGTGGCGGAGGTGGTGGCATCGGCTTCGTGGGAACCAAAACTGAAACTGAATCAGAAGAGGAAAGCAAGAGCGATGAACCTGGTGCTAAAACCGGCAAAGGTGGTGGTCTTGGCATGACTGTAGATGTCAATCCCGTTGGTTATATCGAAATTAAAGATGGTAACGCAGAATATGTTGAAATAATCGACAAAACACGTGTTATCCTAAACGCTCTCAAGGTTCTCATTTTTATGGTCGTTGTGTCTGGAATCAAAAGTCTTTTCAAACGAAAAAAGAAATAAATGGAGCAGGCATGAACATAAAATCTGCATGGATACTCAGCTTCGGACTGATTGTCGCAGCCATTGTTTTCGGAGTATTCTTTTATGGATCGAGACAAACTGACCAAACAGTCAGAGTAGTGGGATATTCTACCTATGATTTTGAAGCTAACATTGTGAAGTGGAGTTTTACTTTCTCGGAAACTGTTCCGGTCGGAAACCTCACCACAGGATATCAGAATATGAACGACAAGCTTCAGACACTTAAAAAAATTTGGAATGAACTTGCAATCTCCTATAAAGATTTCAACATACAGCCCATTACTGTTAGAAAGATGTATGGACAGTATGGAAAAATTGAAGGTGACATTCTCGAGCAGAATATTTTCATCATCTCAAAAGACCTTGATGCTATAGAAAATCTCGCAATAAATCCCGCAGATTTCACAAAAGAAGGACTGGCATTTGAATACTCCAATATGCAGTATTTCTCTACTGATTTACCGGATATCAAAATGAAATTGCTTGGCGCTGCTACAGAAAATGCTATTGAAAGAGCAAACGAAATTGCTAAATCAACAGGAAGCAAAGTAAAAGAAATAACCTCAGCACGCACGGGTGTTTTTCAGATCACGGAACCTTACTCAACGGAATTTTCCGACTATGGAATGTACCAAACCTCGACGAGGAAAAAATCAATCCGAGTAACTGTCACCTGTACGTTCACTATCAAATAGTCCGATGGAGGACAGATGAGCTTACGTGAAGAAGTGTTTGCCTGGTTCAAGGCACATTCCCAGGAACTGAAAAAAGAAGGATACGGCTCAAATGCAGCTTTAAGGGATGCCTTTCCAAATGAAGACAGAAAAACTCTTTCCAAGTATAAGATTCAATACACAAAAAATATGAAAGAAGAAAAACTGTCTGAAAAACCGGTGGTAAAAGTGAAAAAGGAAATCAAAGAGGAAATTTCCCAAGATGATCTAAAAATAAGTGATCATGAATTTGATGAAATGATTAATAAAATTAAGGAATCTCCAGCAGCTGAGTTCATAAAAAAGTATCATTTCTATCTTATTGCAGGTTTCATTTTTATAGTCATCTTTCTCATATTCAAACCCTCTCAAAAGGATTAATAAAAACTTTTCCAGATATTTTTGAATAAAGACTGTTTTCAACAAATTTTATTTTCATGTTATCATGAAGACATAACAATTAGGATATACTAATTTAAAACTTTCTGCTATCAATATTGACAACAATTTACAGTATTTTGAAATCCATATAAGTTTTAATATTATTTAGATATTAGATAAATATGAATGAAAAAATTATATTTTAGTCTGTTAGTTTTGGGCATCATAATTCTCAGTTTTGGACAAATCCATGCTGATAATCTGAAAGTACATTTTATCGATGTGCGGCAGGGTGATGCAATACTGATCCAGTATGGAGGAGAGAACTATATTATCGACTCGGGAAAAAATTTCAGTTCGAATAAGCTCATTCATTACGTGGATTCTGTTGGTGTAACTACGCTGAATGCCTGCCTGATCACCCATCCTGATTATGACCACTATGGCGAATTTGAAGATCTGATTGAGAGCGAGTTGTTCAATATAGAAAAATTTATTAGAAATAAAGATATATCCATGAACGTTTCGTACATCAGACTTATGAATTTATTGCTGAACGAAAACATCCCGGTTGACTCGGTTGATCATAATTGCGATCTGAATTGGACAATGACCACTGATATTCTTTCACCGAATTATGATAATGGTTTTTCAGGAGATAATAATAATTCTATTGTGATAAAAATGAGTTTGGGTGAGGTAGATTTTCTATTTACTGGTGATAGTGTAGAGGATAATAATCAGTACCTTCTCGATACATATGATCTTGATGCGGAAGTGTTGAAAGTGTCGCACCACGGTGGCATTGACGGCACCAGTGACGCATTTCTCGCAGAAGTCACTCCCGCAGTATCCGTAATAAGTTCTGGTAATAACTCCTATGGTCATCCTACTCAAACAGTGATTGGATTACTGCAGGATGAGGGATCGCTCATATACTCGACTGCTGATGATTGGAATACCTGGTGGATAAGCGGTGGGAATGGTTCAGATGATGTGAGTTTAGATGATGATGTGCTTGTTGAAACTGATGGTGAGAATATTTGGGTAAATGATGAACTCGTGTGGTCATCATTTGCTATTGATGAAGAATATGAAGATAAAGATTTTCTGATCGCATCTCCAAATCCATTTAAAAATTCAGTTGCAATTCAATATTATGTGAGGAATAACGGTGATGTAAAAATTCATGTGTACGATCTACGGGGTAGACTGGTTAAACAACTTCTCAATGAGCACAAAAACACCGGCAGCTACGAAGTTGAATGGAATGCGGATGGAATGAGATCGGGGATATATTTTTGTAAATTTGTACAAGGGAGTATAGAGGAAGTAATGAAATTGGTTTTAGTGCAATAGGATCATCTCCCCAATTTAACCGCAAAAACAAAGGTCGAGTATGGCTATTCTTAGCTCCACACGTTGTAGATCAATATAGAAAATATCAAGCTTCTCAAGCAGCTCTTGACATCAAAGATAACGCTTTGAAATATTTGATTGTATAAATATTTTTGAAATTAAACATAATCTTTAAGGAGCTTCATTAATGGTTAGTAAATTTAAGAATGTTTTCACATTCATAGTCATCATAACTTCAATATTTTTATCTACCCATATATTTGCACAATCTCCCGAGAGTCTCTTGAAGGGGCTGAAGTTTGTTGAGGTGAAAGTTTACATCACTTGGGACGATAATATTCAAAATATCGATCATGAATCCATTGAACAGGGTATCCAGACTATCTGTGAACAGGAACTACGCAATAATGGAATAACGGTAAGCCCGGAGGGATTCAATCAGCTTGCTTTCCACTTAATTACCTCGTATAGGGGTGGCATCGTTGCTGTATCCTATACGATGGATTTGTATGAGTACATAATACCCAGGAAACATCTTATGAAGCTACTTGAAGATGCGGTAGGATATGCGCAAATTGGAAGTGAATTAAGTGAAGACGGTTCTGTTATGGATTCGGTTCAGGTGATGCATAGCATTCAAAGCCAGACCTTGCGAAATTTATTGCGTATGTTGTCATCAGAAATTAATTACTGGTGGCGTCCTACATGGTTGTCCGACCTGGGAGTTTTTACGATTGGTGTGGATAATCTGCAAACTGCAATGGAAGATAAAACCAGAGAACTTATGCACAAGTTCGTTGAAGAATATACTACAGTAAATAGAAATGATTAAAAATCAAGTCTGAAAAATATTGATAAAAAACAATATATTTTTATTAAAGAAACTCACGGAGGGGAAGTATATATAAACATTACAGGAATTGAAGTAAAATAAATAGAAAAAATAACGGGAGAAAGAGTGCGCACTCCTTCTCCCGAGAATTTCCGTTATGAAGCGGAAACTGAACGATGGCTCTGATTGGGTTTGGGAGTCCAATCAATAAACCATCTAAGGAATTATGAGAACTTTTATATAATTATTATGCATAATGATGTCAAGAAAATGTGAAAATATTTGGGATTGAAGGTTGGAATTTTATAAGTTGACTAAAAATATTAAAAGAAATATAAGACTTTTGGGGTGTGTAATGAATACGACATTATTATATTTTTATAGTGCTGTTTTTAAAGGATTTGCAGCAATTTTAACGCTTGGAGCAATGTTTTATTTATACTATATTAAATGAGTAGTAAGGGGCCACTCCCTGACTGGATAATTATGTCATGGAATGGTTCATGCTACAACAAATAAATGAAGGTAAGAATGCGCATTCTCACCTTCGATTAAACGAGTAAATATGTTGGGTTAGTAAATTATTTATACACTTTCACAAACTCATCCAACAGCTTTATCAACGCATCGAAATCATCCAAACTGATCATGCTGTTGTGGGTATGAGCATAACGAACCGGCACGCCGCACACGATCGAAGGAATGCCATGTGCTGAGGTTTGAATATGTCTGCCATCAGTACCGCCACCGCGACGAAGTGTTACCTGCAAGGGAATATCATGTTTTTTTGCCAGCTTAATAAATATATTTCTCAGCTTCGGGTCACCGATCATTGACGGATCGTACACACGCATGTGAGCACCTTTGCCCACACAGGTTTGCGCACGGAATGGAATGCCGGGAATATCATCCGCAGGAGCACCTTCGAGAACCACACAAATATCAGCATCCATTGTTCGTGCAAGGGTTCGGGAGCCGGGACCGCCAACTTCTTCCTGCACGCTTCCGCTTAAATATACTGTGTTCGGATGAGGGATGTCTTTGAGGGCTTTTCCCAATTCGATAAGCGCTGCAATGCCTGCACGGTCATCAAACGCCTTTGAGATGATCCTGCGGTTGCGTTTTTCATAATGGAAATAGGGGATGGGGATAATAGGATCTCCGATATTGATACCAAAATTTTCAAAGGCATCTTCTCGCGATTTGGCACCGATATCTATGAACATTTCCGATATTTCAAGATTTCTCTCTTTGCTATTTCGAGTGAAATGCACAGGCACAGAACCGAACACGCCAGCATGCTTTTCCCCGCTTTGTGTAATGATCTCAACCGGACTGGACAGGAGTGTGTACTTATTCCACCCGCCGATTGGATGGAATTGTATCAAGCCGGAATCCATGACATCGGCAACCATGAAACCGATCTCATCTTGATGAGCAATAAAAAGAATTTTCGGAGTGTCTGCTTGTCCTTTCATAGTGAAGGTGACCTGTCCGAGTCTGTCCTGCTCATACGGTGCGATATCACTAAGCTGCTCGATCATAAAATCTTTAATGAGATGTTCAAATCCGGAAATGCCCGGTAAAAGGGTGAGTTCCTTGAGTAGTGCTAATCTATCCATGCTGACCTCATTATATTTTTTGCTTTTTCATTTAAGCAATAATATGTCAAGCACAGAAATCTATGACAAGAAATTTCTGAAATAATCGATTAAACCTTCTCGTTCCCAACCCTCCTGACTCGTCTCTCATTCCCAAAGCCCACTTTGGGAACGCAAATCGCTTATTCATTACCTGGCCAGGTTGTGTGAAAATTAGTGAAATGCTCGATATTTTCTCAACCCCCTCTAAATACCCCTATTTAGGGGGAGAATCTATCTTCTTTTGCTCTATGCATTTCCCTTCCCCTTCGATAGGGGGAAGTGGTAGGGATGGGGGTAATTATAAATTACAGAAATCGTTTTCACACAACCTGTGGCACTTGGAAACGAGGATGTTGGTGAAGTAAAGCAAGATTCCAATCTTGCGACTTCAATATTGGAATGTTGAGATACAAAATTATTTTTTTCATCTTCCTAACCCGAGTCGATCCTTGACTTCACTGCTCATGTAAGGATCTCAAACACCAAAGCTATCCTTAATGATATATTAAAGCTATTTCAGAATGAGATTTATTTCTCTCTATTCCTCTGCACTCTATATGGTTTCCAATATTATATTGTTATTTTCAAAATCGTTGACGTAAATTAGTGTATTTTCATAATTTCCAATATTATTTAAATAAGAGGTATGAATGAAAATATTAGTATTTATTTCTATAATTCTATGTATGCCATTAATACTATTTGCAGAAGAAACAACACAGCAAACCAATCCTTTCCAGGACTATTATGCAGACCCTTCATTTTCTACTTTTGAAAAAGCTTATGAAAGTTATTCTACGCAACTTGCAGAGAATACAGAAGATAATAATGCCCGATTGATGCTTTCCTATCTGTACATGCTCGAAATGGAAAGAATGCTGGGGCAGTTTGAAGTACGGATCGATTCGCTGGCTCCGAATATTCAGTTTCAATATGCTAATCTTTTACTGGGAATCGGTAAATATGATGAATGCATAGAAGTGTATGGGGGATTGAATATCGAGTATCCGGGCTGGTCATGCCCATGGCGGCATAAAGGGGAAGCGTATTTCAAAATCAACGAACTTGAGCAAGCTGAGATCGCACTTCAAAAAGCAATTGAAACTCGCGTAGAACATTACGATGCTTATGTCATGCTTGCAGAAGTACAGGAAGAGATGGGTAAAAATGACATAGCTCTTGCAACTCTGGAAACAGGATTTTCCTACAAAGGTAAGGATATAGAAGAAGCCGATAAGGAGATCACTGACCTTGATGTGCAGTTCCTCTACTTGAGATTACTCAAAGCAAATGATAGGCAGAATGAGTACGAACAACAGAAAAATAAGTTAGAAAAAGCAGCTCCGAATAATGAACGGTTAAAGGAATTTAAATGAGAAAGATTGCCTTGTTGGTTTTGAGCATGTTTATGCTTTTTTCCTACCTATTATTTGCCCAGGAACCGCAAGGATATATTGAATACAAGGAAAACAAGAAACTCGTGCGAGTGTGGGGAACACATTATGAACGCGGCTATGCTCAGGGTTACTTGCTGTGTGACGAAATTACCGATGTGTTCTGCACATATTTTGTTGGATATCTATTTAATAACAATGCCTATCTCTACGGTTTGACCAGAGCGAATTTTGAGCAGAATTTTGTCGTTGATAATAAATATATCACAGAAGGTAATGGTCTGCTCGATGGTATGGTTGCAGGGGGACAGACATTGTATAACTATGTGTTGGAGCGAGATATTGATGTAACTGATCTTATGATGTGCAATTCCATTGTGGATTTTACCGATGACAAAGCTCTCTTTGCCAACAATAAGCTTTGTTCTTCCATCACAAGCTGGGGCACGAGTACAATAAATGCACCCGAACTTTTGGGCGAGAGCATCATAACCAGATTTCTTGATTGGATTCCTCACAAATCACTCACGGATAACCACATTATACTGATTTCTTTTCCATCAGAACCAGATGAGCAGAACTGGATATCTTTTACTTTTCCGGGACTGTTTGGCTGCCTTTCTGCAATAAATGAGAATGGTGTAGGATCTTTCTACAATGTTGGAAATAATAACTCCTACAATCCACAGGATTCATTTGAGCCAATATTTCTATCTATAAGAAATGGCATCGAAGTAGTGGATTATGACAGCTCGGGACAGTGTAATCCGATGGATGTGGTACAAGCTGTAAGTGATGATGTACAGCGTTCAGGTTCCATTATGAATGTGATCGCAGCAACAGAAAAGGACAGCTTTGCGCTCGTAATAGAATGTAATAACATAAATGGTGTTGCAGTTCGCACGAAGTCAGATAATACGGTGATTACTGGTGATAATCTTGCTGTTACCAATCATTTCAGGAAATTGTATGCCCCGGTCTATTGCTACAGGTATGATAACATTGTTGATTCTCTTGACCAAAGTACTTTCATTGATCCCAATCGAAGCTGGTCCCTGCTCGCAGGTGCCGCAGGCATTTCTACTAATATTCAGACAATTCAGTACATTCCCTCCACGGGTGAGATATTATGGTCAGCAAGAACTGGCAGTGTGCCGGCTTATCAGCTTGCACCAACCTACTTTACGACCGATGAACTCTTTGAGTATGTCAGCGCTGATCATCCAATACCCGAACAGGAAGGCGCACTTCTCATCAAAGAAATATATCCTTATCCTGCCAAAGAATTTGTGAACGTTTCATATTATTCTAAATGTGCGGAGTATATTTCCAGCACTGTATATGATGTCAAAGGAAGGAAGACCACACAGCAGCGACTTCAAGCCCATGCTGGTAATAATGAGTTCACTCTCAGATTCTCAGATAATATGTCTTCAGGAATTTATTTCATAAGAATAGATGATAACACTTTCAGCACTACTACTAAAATGCTCGTTGTGAGGTAAATATGAAATTTCCATTAACTATTACTGTCATTTTGCAGAATCTATACTATATCGGCACAGCCATCGGATTTATCATAAAAGAGATGTTCTGGCTGCGGGTGGTGCTTATAGTTGCAGGATTGTGCATGACCGCTCGTGGCATCATTCTGCAGGATTACGTGATCGTATTCTGGATGTCGCTATTCGCAGTGATCAACCTTATTCAGGTTATCCGCATCCTTCTTGAAAAGAAAGAAGTGCATATCGATGCTGGGATCCTTGATCTGTATAAGAAGATATTCATTGAAATGAAAACTCGCGAGTTCATGGTTTTCTGGAAAATGGGCGAAGAGAAGAGACTCCATAAAGGTCAATTTGTATGCCATGACGGCGTGCAGGCAGATGGGGTCATTCAGATCATTGATGGCGATGCCGTGGTGAAAAAGAACGACAAGGTCATTGCACACCTGTCACGAGGATATTTTGTTGCGGAAATGCAGTATCTTATGGATGAAAAACCATCAGCTGATGTGATCGCAGAAACAGATATGCGTCTTATTGTGTGGAAGAATTCCAAATTAAAACGGCTGAAAGAAGCATATCCCCATCTGTATAACAAATTTCATCTCATACTGAGCAAAGATCTTACTTTTAAATTAAAACGCTACTTATAAAAAGGACACTATGAATTTAATATTATTTATCATCGTCGTGATTATTTCTATTACTGTAGTTCGCATAGGGGCTGTTGCATTCGAGCTCACGGGGCTGGAATGGACAGTTGCGAAGTTTCAAGCGCTTTCCTGCTTTACCAGCACGGGTTTTACGACCAAAGAATCCGAACTGGTCGTAAAAAGCCAGCAGCGGCGGAAAATCGCTACAATACTCATGATCATCGGGCATGCAGGTTTTGTTTCACTGATCGCAACTTTTGTGAACTCCATGCGTCCTTCTCAACTTGTTCATAAGGTTTTTCAGCCCATTATTCACCTGGATAATCTGCCGACATTGTCCATTCTGATAAATATTGTGATCATTACACTTTTTTGTTGGATCGTTCTCTACCTCTTTTCCCATACAAAATTTTCAAAAAAACTCACAAAAGTAATACAAGATTTCTTTTTAAAGAAAAATTTCATCAATCGAACGTATGTGCAGGATCTTGTTATTTCTGCAGGGGGATTCGGTATTATAAACATTGAAGTGACAAAGAACAGTATGCTCTATCACATCAGTTTAACCGACATCGTTAAAAAATATCCGGAGATGAAGATCCTTGCTATAGAAAGAGGTAGGAATATAATTACAAATCTAACTGATGATACCAGGATGCTCCTCGGTGATAATATCATTTCATACGGTAAAGTCGATG
>JAVCDK010000076.1 GCA_030765865.1 Candidatus Celaenobacter antarcticus
TGATAGAATAGGCATAACAAGCAGCTCCTCAAGCCAGTTTTCGTCAAATATAACTTGAATCTACGATTCAACTGATTGACTTTTGAACGTTGATCATAGAAGGCTCGTGGCAGCTGCGAAACATTAGTCCAGGTTTATATCTCTACAAACTTATTGTTAATGGCAAAACAGACGTTGCAAAAAACGTTTGCTTTTGGAATTATATCATTAACTAAAAACGCAGTGTAAATTCTGTTTTCACATCTGGATCAGAATTTACAGTTATCGTACCTCCATGCAATCCCATTATTTGCCGAGACAAACTCAGCCCGATACCCGAACCCTCTTTTTTGGTTGTATAAAATGGAATGAAAATCTTATCCATGGATTCTTCCTGTATACCTGAACCATTATCAACAACCTGAATTATGACACGCCCACGTTCGTTTACGAATGCCTTCAACTCAATAACCGGCTTTTCCTGCAGCTCAGCACCCTGGACAGCATTTCTCAATAGATTTATCACGACCTGCTGCACAAGATCTTCATCAGCAGCAAGCTCTAAGCTTTTGGGGTAAATAGAGTAATCAAAAGAGATGTTCTTCTTTTTGAATTCCTCTTCGAGAAGCACTCCGACATGATTGAACAAATTTTTAATAAGAAATATCTGAAAATTCGGCTTGGGGATTCGTGTAAGATTCCTGTAGGTTTCCACAAAGTGGAGAAGCCCTGTACTTCTTTTATGAATGGTTGTCAGCGCTTCCCGAATATCTTTTATGGTCTCGGGATCGACATCTTTGCCGTCTTTATCTTTGGCATCTTCCGTGATCTCCTGCAGGATGGAATTAACTGTGGAAGAAATCGAGGCAATAGGCGTGATCGAATTCATGATTTCGTGGGTAAGCACTCTGATCAGCTTTTGCCATGCCTCCATTTCCTGCTCTTCCAATTCATGCTGTATATTCTGAATAGAGACTAATTTTATTATCCTCTCATTCAGAGTAAATTCTGTCGCAAAAATTGCGAGCTGCAGCAGTTCATCATTATCATACACTTTCACAAGGGAGCGTTCTCCGGATTTAAGTTTGAGAATAGTCTCGACCATTTCTTTATTAAAATCCTCGAGCAGCAAAATGTTCCTCAGATTGTTTATCCTGAAAAGTTTCTTTGCCGTATTATTGATCATCTCGACTTTTCCGTTCTTTCGAAATGCGATCAGGGCAATTCCCACATGATGGAGCACATTCTGCAGATAATGATACTGCTCCTCTTTTTCTTCACGAACGGTTTTGAATTTATTGATGACCTTATTAAAAGCACTCTTGAATTCCTTGTAGCTCGAGCTGTCTTTTTCGATAGTGAACGTTCGGCTGAAGTCAGAATACTGGATCGAGTCGAGGAGGTTTGTCAGGTCACGGTTTGTTCTGTCTATATAATAGATCAGAGAATATATCTCCAGTAGCACGAGAGCCCCAACAAAGATAAGTGTGATGTGAAAACTAGTTCTGAAGTATATAAAAACAAGGAAAAAGAGCGTTATAAGCAGCAGAAAAATTCGGATAATAATATTTATTTTAAAATTTTTATATATCATATTTTTCCATTCTTCTATAAAGCGAAGTTCGTGTAAGTCCGAGTTCCTTCGCTGCAATTGTTATATTTCCATGATGTTTACGAATAACTCTTTGAATAACCGATTTTTCTACATCTTCGAGATTATAGGTTTCAAAACTCACATGGTCACCTTCATCACCCTTTACAGAAAGTAGAAAATCCTCAGGATATAAGACATGAGATTCACTCAAGATCACAGCTCTTTCCAGTGCATGCTGTAGTTCACGAATATTTCCGGGCCATGGATAGAGTTCCAGTTTTTTTATTGCTCTTTCACTTATTGAATTGATTTCTTTTTTGTACTTCTTTGCATAATTTTTTAGAAAATGCTCTGCTAATAGTGGGATATCTTCACCTCGATCGCGGAGAGGAGGGAGGAAAATCTCAACAGTGTTCATCCTGTAGAGCAGGTCCTGCCGGAATGTGTTCTCCCGGGTCATATCATGGATGGGCATATTAGTTGCGCATATCATTCTCACATCAATTGGAATGATCTTGTTTGCTCCAACCCGCGCTATCTGTCTTTTCTCAAGGGTGGTGAGTAATTTTGCCTGCATTGGCAGAGAAAGATTCCCAACCTCATCAAGAAAAAGTGTACCCCCGGATGCGACCTCAAAGCGTCCGATCCGATCGCTTTTTGCGTCAGTAAAAGAACCTTTCACGTGTCCAAAAAGTTCACTTTCAAAGAGATTCTCATTTATGGAACCGAGATCAACACTGATAAAAACTTCATCCCTTCTTCCGGAATTCCTGTGAAGGGCGCGCGCTACAAGCTCCTTGCCTGTACCGTTTTCGCCAAGTATCAGCACACTTGCATCTGTTTCGGCAACTTTTTGTATAGTTGCAAACACCTTCTGCATCTCTTGCGAGATTCCAATGAAATCACTGAAGGGTTGGTCGAGTGCAGCGCTGAGTTCTTTCTGTTTTATTCGAAGATTACTTGCCTCGGTTTGAGACTGACGGAGCTTCAGTGCAGTATTAATAGTCGTAAGAAGTTTCTCATTCTGCCAGGGTTTAAGAACGAAATCAGTGGCGCCTGCCTTGATCGCCTTCACTGCCTTTTCGACATCTCCATAAGCGGTAATAAATATCACAAGAATGCTCGGGTCGATCTCTTTAACTCGCTGCATCCAGTAATACCCCTCCTGCCCGCCGCTCATATCTGCTGTGAAATTCATATCAAGAAGAACCAGATCATAGGATTCATTTTTCAGAAGTTCCGGAATATTGCCCGGATTTTGCTCAGTATCGATCTTCTCAACATGCTTTTTCAGCAGTAATTTTAGTGCAAATAAAATGTCTTCTTTATCATCAACAACTAGAATCTTGCCGTATTTTTGGCTCATGTATAAACTCCATTTTTTATTAATCTATGCAAATTACATACCGAATCGCAAATGCTGCATATAAAAATTATATAGACCATTTTATTTACTAACGATTCCTTCGTATTTTTTAAATTCTTTGTGTCAATATATTTGTAAAAAAGTGTACGCTATCGTACACAACTGTTTCATGAGCGGACAGTATGGTTATTCTCTGAACAGCTCGATTTCCCTCAAATAAAGAGTTTGCAGTAAATTTCATTTTTGGCATAAAAACTGCATTAAGAAAAACATAAGAGAGGTGCATACATGGATAAAATAATTGAGAAAAAGAAATGGCCATTGAAGAAAATTCTCTGGGTCACTGTCGGAGGAGTATTTATTCTGCTTATACTATATTACATTATTTTTGCAGATAAAAGCTCAAAACTCCGCGTGCAGGAAGAACGTCTTACCATTGCTTCGGTTGAGAGGGGCTATTTTCAGGATTACATTACGAACACGGGTACAGTCCAGCCGATACGTACTGTTTATATTGACGCACTTGAAGGCGGACAGGTCAAGGAGATCCTGATCGAAGAAGGAACCATGGTCAAAGAAGGAGATATAATTCTCCGCCTCAGCAACACAAACCTTCATCTAAGCATCATGAACAGAGAAGCAAGCCTGGCAGAACAGATGAACAACTTGCGTAATACACGCCTTTTGATGGAGCAGAATAAACTCGATCTTAAGAGCCAGCTTATTGAGATCAACTATTCGATCATACAGGCAAAAAGAGAGTATGGGCAGGTTCATGAACTTTATATACAGAATTTCAAATCTAAAGATGAGTATCAGAATGCAAAAGAGTATTATGAATATCTTGTATCAAAGAAAGATCTTCTTATTGAATCACAGAAACAAGATTCCCTATTCCGCGACGTGCAGATAGGTCAGCTTGAGGAATCCGTTCAGCGAATGCAGGAAAATTTCAATCTCGTTCGCAAAAAGCTGGAAAGTCTTGATGTCCGTGCTCCTGTAAATGGCCAGCTCACTTCTTTGAATGCTGATATTGGCGAGTCAAAGAGTGCCGGTCAACGCCTTGGTCAAATAAATGTACTTGATTCATATAAGATAAATGCACAAATTGATGAACACTATATTTCCAGGGTACAGAGAGGTCTTGTTGCGGAATTTGAATATTCCAACAAAACATATAAATTAGAAGTTACAAAGATCTATCCCGAAGTACGCAATGGGCAATTCTCGATCGATATGGAATTTATTGGTGAGCTGCCACAAAATATGCGTATCGGTCAGACTTTCAGGATCAAACTTGAGCTCGGTGCACCAAAAGAATCACTCCTTATTCCTCGCGGTGGATTCTATCAAAGCACCGGCGGTCAGTGGATCTTCGTGGTGGATGAATCAGGTAACAATGCGTATAAGAGAGATATAAGATTAAACAGATATAATCCAAAGTATTATGAAGTTATCGAAGGTGTCGAAGAAGGCGAACAGGTCATTGTTTCCAGCTATGAAACCTTTGGTGATGTAGATGTGTTAATATTAAAGAAAATAGAAAATCAATAAGGAGTAATGATGATCAAAACAAATGAACTAATGAAAGTCTATCGTACTGACGAAGTCGAGACAACAGCACTTAACAAGGTGAACCTTGCAGTGAAAGAAGGGGAATTCGTAGCTATCATGGGACCTTCAGGATGTGGAAAATCCACTCTCCTCAATATATTGGGATTACTGGATAATCCCACTGAAGGTACTTATGAATTCATGGGCGAGGAGGTCGCCAGGTACAAGGAAAGAAATCGCACCAATCTTAGAAAAGGTAATATTGGATTCATATTTCAGAGCTTCAATCTTATCGACGAACTCACTGTCTGGGAAAACGTCGAACTTCCCCTTCTGTATCTCAAAATGTCTTCTTCGGTTCGTAAGAAAAAAGTCGAAGCAGTGCTGGATCGTATGAAGATCATGCATCGTAAAAGACACTTTCCTCAACAATTATCAGGTGGTCAGCAACAGCGTGTTGCAGTTGCTCGCGCAGTTGTGACAAACCCACGTCTTATCCTCGCTGACGAACCCACAGGTAACCTGGATTCTGCAAACGGAGAAGAGGTTATGGACCTTCTCTCTCAACTTAATGAGGAAGGCACCACCATTATCATGGTTACTCACTCACCATCAGACGCCGAATACAGTCACAGAACTATCCAGCTCTTTGACGGCCATATCGTCACCGAAAACATTCGTAAACTTCTCTAAATTCTCTCACCCAAAATCTCGGAGGAACAGCGGATGCTAAAGAACTACTTAAAGATTGCGTACAGGCATATTTCTCGGAATAAATTATATCCAGCTATTAATATTTTAGGATTGGCAATTGGACTCACCTGCACGATTCTCATCGGTTTGTTCGTGCAGAACGAACTTTCGTTCGATAAACATCACGAAAATTATAAAAGGATCTATCGCTTAGAATCTCATTTTAACATACAAGAATCGGAAGATCTTTTTGCGGCAACAGCCCTTCCTTTGGGACCTGCCTTAAAACTGGAATACCCGCATGATGTAGCTGAATTCTGTCGTTTCATGAATATGGATAACAATCTATTCCAATATGAGGAGAAACAGATTTTTGAGGAGAACGTATATTTTACCGATTCCACCCTCACCGATGTTTTTACGCATGAATTTATTTCCGGCTCACCCGAAGATGCTCTGAATGACCCCAATGAGATAATTTTAACCGAAAGCTTTGCAAAAAGAATTTTCGGTGATGTCGATCCAATCGGTAAAACCCTGGAAACCGGTCATGGACTGATCTTCACGATCACAGGCATAATCAAAGATGTCCCTCACAATTCCCATTTGCGTTTTGAAGCAATTGCTTCATTTATAACATTGAAACAGTTTTTTGGTGCGGACCGCTTTGACAGCCTTGCAAGTGAAGCTTTCTGGAATATAGGATTCTATTCATACATCATGCTTACGGAAAATGGTAATATCCAGAATGTGCTGGATGCTTACCCCGATTTTAACGAAAAATACATTAAACCTGTTGGTGACAAGATCAATTCAAAATTCCAACTGATGGTGCAGCCACTTGCTGATGTTCACCTGCATTCACATTTGGGATACGACCTGCCAACCGGAAATATTGCTTCCGTTTACACATTCAGTATTGTCGCACTTTTTTTACTCGTCATTGGCTGCATCAATTATATGAATATGGCAACAGCTCAATCTGCCAACAGAGCTACAGAAATTGGTATCCGAAAAGTTGTGGGTGCTCAGAAAAGTTATTTACGCAGTCAATTCATGATGGAATCATTGATTTTAACTTTTTTTGCTTTGCTTCTTGCATTCATTGCTACAGAATTATTACTGCCTGCTTTCAATGAGATCGCAAACAGACATCTTTCATTCAATATAGCAAAAAACCTGAATTTAGTTCTGGGGATCGTGGGTATAGCTTTGATCGTTGGAATTGTTTCAGGAAGCTATCCGGCTTTTTATCTTTCATCATTTATTCCGGTGGAAGTACTGAAAAGAAAATTAGGAAAGGGCAAGGGAACTCTGAGAAAAATACTCGTTCTGCTGCAATTCTCGATCTCGATCATCATGATAGTAGGAACTTTTACTGTGATTCAGCAATTAAATTTCCTTCGAGACAAAAACCTTGGATTTGATAAAGAAAACGTGGTTGTGCTCACCGTGCGAGATACAACCGGCGTTAAAAATCTGGATGCTTTTCAAGAAGAACTGCTCAAACATCCTCAAATCTTAAAAGCAGGAACATCTTCCAGCATTCCGGGTCAAGGTTATGGAATACTTGTTCAAAGATACGAAACACTCGATGGCACAATGGCAGAGAAAGGAATTAATTTCGTATTTGTAGATAATGATTACATTGATGTGATGGATATGAAAATCATTAAAGGTCGAAATTTCGATCCTGAATTAACTACCGACCTGGAAGAATCTATCATTATTAATGAAGCTTGTGCAAATGTTCTTGGCTGGGGCGATGACCCAATTGGCAAGAAATTAGGTTTTGGTGCTGGCCTGGACGGCACTTCAACCAGAGACACCCGTGTGATCGGAGTTATACAAGACTTCCATTACAACTCCCTGCACAATAATATCGATCCTATTCTGCTCCTTCTTTCAGATAGACCTTTGAGGAATATCAGTCTGAGGATCAGACAGGAAAACATCAAAAATACAATAACCTATATCGAGGAAAAGTGGAATGAATTCTGTCCCACTTTCCCATTTGAATACACTTTCCTGGATGACAGCTTGAATAAACAATATGTAGCCGAGCAGAAGATCGGAAGAGTATTCATTTATTTCTCTATTATGTGTATTTTTATTGCCTGCCTGGGATTATTCGGACTTGCATCATATACCACAGAGCAGCGTACACACGAAATAGGCATCCGCAAAGTAATGGGCGCAAGCTCACAAAATATTGTATTATTGCTTTCCGAAATTTTCACAAAATGGGTAATTCTTGCAAACATTATTGCATGGCCAGTTGCATATTTTGCACTTAATAACTGGCTGGCAAACTTCGCGTATAGAATCCAGCTATCCCTTTTAACTTTTATCTTATCAGGCATAATCGCTTTCCTTATAGCGATACTCACAGTGCTTTTCCAATCCCTCAAGGCATCAAAAACCAATCCTTCTATTACTTTGAAATATGAGTAGGTTTTAATATGTTAAAAAATTATTTTAAAATCGCTTTTCGAAATCTTATAAGGCATAGGATTTTCACCTTCATAAATGTTCTTGGTTTAGCTATTGGACTTGTCTGTTTCATCTTGATCATGCTTTGGATTCAAGATGAGCTGAGTTTCGACAGGCACAATTCTAACTTTGAGCAGATTTATCGTATTGGCACAGATACCAAAATGGGAGAACAAGAAGAAACCGGAACTTGGACTGCAATTCCTCTGGGACCTGCTTTAATGGAAGAAATTCCCGAGATCGAAAGCGCGGTCAGGCTTAAAGGAAATTATGAAAATTTAGTGAGCTTTGAAGAGACAAGTTTCCTGCTGGATAAAATCTATTATACCGATACGGAAATATTTGACGTCTTTTCCATTCCGCTTATCAGCGGCAGCAGCTCCGACCTTTTGACTCGTCCTAAAACAATTGTGATCACAGAATCAACTGCAAAACAATTTTTCAAAAATGAAGATCCAATCGGGAAGACGCTGAAATTTGATAATAAAACTGAATATGAAATTGTAGGCGTAGCAAAAGACTGGCCGGCAAATTCTCACTGGCATTTCCAGATACTGGCTTCATTCTGCACTCTTAGAAGTTATACCGATACCAACTGGCTCAGCCATAATCTACTTACTTACATAAAAACAACCGAAGGCGTTGATGAGAAAGTTCTTTCCGAAAAAATTAATGATCTGTTCGTGCAAAAAGCTGATCCTCTTTTCCAGCAAGCTCTGGGCACAAGCATAAAAGAATGGGAAAAATCAGGAAATTATTATCATCTGCGCTTAACGCCGCTTGCCAAAATTTACCTGTTCAGTCCTTCAGATAATGCGGTTGGTAAGAAAGGTGACATCCGTTATGTTTACTTATTCGCAGTTATCGGATTTTTTATTTTACTGGTGGCCTGCATCAATTTTATGAACTTAACAACAGCTCGTTCTGCGGTGCGTGCAAAAGAGATCGGCATTCGAAAGGTTGTTGGTTCCAGCAGAAAACAATTAATCAAACAATTCCTGATGGAATCGGTTTTGATAAGTCTTCTTTCAATGATAATAGCACTTATAGGAATTGAGTTGCTGCTTCCTTATTTTAATAATTTTACTGCTAAGTCTCTTCAAATGAACTTTGCTGGAAATTTCTCATTTCCCGCCTATTTTTTTCTAGCTGTCCTCATTGGTTTCATCGCGGGAGGATATTCTGCATTTACTCTTTCTTCATTCAGAATATTAAGTATTTTAAAAGGAAATCTCTTCAAAGGCAAGCAGAAAGTAGGTTTCAGGAATGCCTTGGTTCTTTTCCAATTTACCATTTCTATTATCGTTATAATTTGCACGATAATTTCGGTGCAGCAGATGAAATTCATCAACAATAAAAAATTAGGATTTGATAAAGATCATCTGCTGGTCATCGAGCGGGCTCATATTCTGAAAGATCAGCTTCCTGTATTCAAAGAAGAAATCCTGACATCTCCTGCGATAATTTCTGCCAGTGCAGCATTCAGTGTTCCCGGCTCCTGTTCCGACGGCAGCATGTACAACAAAGACAACAACACTCCCGATGAATTGTATTATTTCTTCCGTTTATGCGGAGATTATGATTACCTGGAGACAATGGGAATTCCTCTACAAGAAGGCAGAATATTTTCCCAAACAAATGAAGCTGACAAGAATTCTATCATCATAAATGAAGCCGCAGTACGGAAATTGGGCTATGAAAATCCCATTGGTAGAAAGCTCATTGAACCGGGTTCTGATGAAGAACTTACCATTATTGGTGTTGTGAAAGATTTTCATTACGGTTCGCTGCTGGAAGAAATCTCACCACTCATCATCTTTCATCCTTCTGTTTGGTGGAAAGAATTCATGACGATACGCATCCAACCGGAAAATGTGGCAGGAACGTTAGATTTTCTGAAGGAAAAATGGGGCGAGTTGGCCGGTGATCAACCCTTCGAATATTTCTTCATGGATTCCTATTTTAATAATCTGCACAAATCAGAGCAGAGAACTAGAAATTTCTTCACTATTTTTGCAACTCTGGCTATCTTCATAGCATGCCTTGGGTTGTTTGGTTTGGCCGCTTTCACCGCAGAACAGAAAACCAAAGAAATCGGAGTGAGAAAAGTTCTGGGTGCTACGATTCCGAATATCGTGTCGATTCTTCTAAGGCAATTCACACGATGGGTAATTCTGGCTAATATCATTGCGTGGCCAATAGGCTATTATATTATGAAAACCTGGCTACAAAATTTTGCATATCACATCGATTTGAGTTTGGGTTATTTTATCCTGGCTGGTTTAATCACGCTCCTTATCGCAATAACAACTGTGAGCTATTTGGCAATTAATGCGGCAATAAAAAATCCTATTACTGCACTTAAATATGAATAGGGATAATGATGATTAAAAATTATTTCAAAATTGCATTTAGAAACCTGATCCGTCAAAAAGGATATTCCTCCATCAATAAATTGGGATTTGCCATACAAATGGCAGTATGCATCCTCCTTCTATTATGGGTGCGGGGTGAATTATACTCTGCACAATTGCTCGAAAATAAGAACAATCTCTACCGTATCGTTCATTGTGGCATTGTCAACCAAGGTGAACAATATGGTAATCCAAAGGTTACCTATGATCCTGCGCCCATTTTAGAAGATTTATCTCATAAGTTGAGTGTCAGCTCAAGACTTCTTACATTTGATGGAATGTTCAATATATACGAAACTTCCAATTTTTCCAATAACCGTCTCTTCCAAATTAAACCAGCTCTCAAAAAAATGTTCTCCTTTCCATTTATCAAGGACGACAAAGCAATGGTGCTCAGCAAGCTGCTCTCTCACGTGATCACAAGAGAAGCATCAGAGTACTATTTCGGTGATGAATATCCAATCGGAAAAGTGCTGAATTTGCACAACAAATCAGATTTTACCATAACCGGACTTGTTGAAAAAATTCCGCGGAATTCATCTTTCGATTTCAGCTTTGTCGTCCCTTTTATGATACCTGGCAAAGAACATCTTGGGAGCTGGTCCAGGAAGAGTCATTTCTATCAACTAACTAAAGATAACATCTCATATACGGATAATATTCAATCGAATCAACAAATGATATGCACAATGAATAACGGGAGGTTCATATGCGCGAAATAGTGTTAAGTATTCCAACTTTGGAAGCACAGCAAAACCTTGAGATTGAAGTTCGCATCAATGGAAAGAAAAAAACTATGTGCTACCGCGTCGAGCTTGTGGAATGGGATGACCCGAATGCAAGCTCAGAAAAAGTAGTAGATGTACTACGAAAAGTAATTCACGATTATGATAAAGATTGGGAGCTTATCCAGATCGGTGTGCCCGACAAAGAAAAGATCCCTATCATGTTCAGAAAAAAGAAAATAATGTACCCTGAAGGTACACAGGAAGCTATATGCTAAGTATAGCTTGGAGGTCTCATGAAAACAATAGCAGTACTGCTTGGAGTTTTACTCCTTGCTGCGTGTGCATCGACCAATCTTAAGATAATAGATAAAAGTGATGCACTCCAAGGGAAAGATGCACTTCATTATCAATGTTCACCGGTGAAGATCAATATCTTCCACGAAAATTCAATCTGTGATGCTGATATGTATCTCGAATTCAAAAAGATCGGTCATAGTTTTCAGTGGTTAATGACAATAGACTACTCTCAGGTTTATTCCTCATGGACGGAACTGAAATCAGTACAATTGGAACTCGATAACTACAGCACACCTTCATCAAAAGAGAAGATCATTAAAGTTGATGAGAAATTGATCATTAATGATCCGATTATGCGCACAAACTCGTTCTATGTAAATGACGACTTTCTCAAAAGGATCATTCATGCTGACGAAGTACTTATCACTGCATTTTGTAATAACAACGAAGCCGTGATCAATCTTGCTGACACACAAATTGAGCAGATTGGAATGTTCTATCAGTATATCAAGAGGAACATTCTGAACAATGTCTCAGTAATTATCATTTAAAGGAGTACTATGTTACGGTTGCGGGGTGCTTTCAAATTTTTCTCGAATAATTTTGTGAAAACCTATGTATTGAATGACATCAATCTGGATGTCGAAAAGGGAGAATTCGTCACTGTTATGGGTCCGTCCGGAGCAGGTAAATCAACGCTGCTCTATATTCTTGGAATGTTGGATAACCTTAGTGATGGCGAATATTTCTATAAAGAACAGCCAGTTCACAAATTCAATGAAAAGCAGCGAACAAATCTCCATCGGAGCGAGATCGGTTTTGTATTTCAGCAGTATCATCTCATCGATGATCTGACTGTGTACGAAAACATCGAATTACCGTTGCTTTATCAGAAGAAAAGTGCTAAAGAGCGCAAATCAAGAGTTTGTGATCTGCTTGATAAATTCAGGATAGTCGGCAAAAAGGATCTTTTCCCCTATCAGCTCTCAGGCGGACAACAGCAACTGGTGGGTATTGCTCGAGCAATAGCAGGCAAACCCGCACTCATTCTTGCAGATGAACCGACAGGAAATCTAAATTCAGAGCAGGGAACTGAGATCATGGAGCTCTTCTCAAAGCTCAACAAGGAAGGCACTACAATAATTCAGGTAACCCACTCGAAAGAAAAAGCCGGTTACGGAAATAGGATCATAAATCTACTCGACGGCAGAATCGTATAATTATAGCTAAACTCCAGCATGCAAGGGGAGATTGGTTAATGTATAAAAAGCATTAAGGAGTCATAATGAAAATATTTATCTTAGTACTCTCAGCACTACTCATCCCGTCAGCCCACGCTATCGCATCAACAATATTCGAAGCAATAAATGATAACAATTTGGAAAAAATGCAAAAAATAATACAGGAAAATCATGAAGTACTCAACGAACGAGATGAGAGCTATTGCGATCCTCTCACTTTTGCGGCGATTGCAGGCAATTTAGAAATAATGAAATATCTCCTTTCTCAAGGAGCAGATATTAATACAATTGATCGTGAGAACAGCAATCTAATGCATAACGCTGCTGCCAATGGATATCTTGAGGTTGTTAAATATCTGATCGATCAAAGTTTTGACGTTAATGCTGCTGATGATAATGGGAACACTGCACTTCTCTTTGCTTCAGATCGAAATAATATCGAGCTTGTCAGGTATCTTCTTGATCAAGGAGCCGATGTCCATGCAGAAAGTAGTAATGGTACGACAGTTATTTTGAATGCTGCTTTTTCCGGCAACAATGAGATGATACAACTTTTCCAGGACAAAGGACTGTCCATCAATCATGCAAATCAATGGGGAGTTACTCCTCTTATGTATGCATCTTTAGTTGGAAACATGGATATAGTTGAGTATCTTCTTGAACAAGGTGCGGATGTGCACGCAATATCCGCTCAGGGAGAGACAGCTCTCGTCTGGGCTACGATACGACTGCATTTTGATATTGCTGAACTCCTCATGGAAAAGGGATTAAGCTATAATGATCGCAGTGAAACCGGAGAAACTATGTTCTTTTCGGCTGGCAAGTCCCCGATGGAAGCTGTTACCTACATGGTCGAACACGGCGCAGATCCTCTTGCTGAGGATACTTCTGGAACAACACCGCTTCATATTGCCGCACAACGCGGAAACACCGAGATCGCTGCATATCTGATCAGTCTGGGAATCGATGTGAACAAGGTAGATGAAAATGGTTGGACTCCGCTTACATGGACATTATGGACTGATAGTCTGTCCACACTTGAGCTCTTACTTGAAAATGGTGCAAAGATAGAAATCGTGGATTCAGAATGTGAAACTGGATGTCAGACTCATGAATCTTCTCCGTTACATCTTGCTTCAAGAATGGGTAAGACAGATTTTGTGCGCACACTTATTGAATATGGCGCAGATGTAGATCTCAAAAATGAGGAATTCAAACAGACACCGCTTCACCTTGCTGCAGCTCTTGGATATGGTGATATTGCCTCGTTGCTCATTGAGAATGGTTGTGACATAAGCATTGAAGACATCAATGGTAAGACTGCAACTGATCTGGCAATCGAACATGGAGATACTGAGATAGCAAAACTCTTGTCCCCTATCCAATCCGTTGAGGTCAGCTCATCAGCAGATCTCCTACATGCTCCCCTTCAAGAAGGAGAGATATATATCTGGTTTGTGACACACAGCGGCTGGATCGCAAAAACAAAAGACCACCTTTTAGTTTTTGATTACTGGCGACAAAACAGATCCCCGGACAATCCATCCATCTCCAACGGCATTTTCAATCTTGATGAGATCAAGGATCTCGATGTGATCGTTTTTGTATCTCATGTTCATGCAGATCATTATAGTCCTGAAATTTTTGCCTGGAATGATTCTCTTCCAAACGTTACGTATGTAATGGGATTTGACCCCCATGTTCCAAATGAGGATTATATGGTTCTGGAACCACGCACCATTGTAGATGTAAATGGTGTTGAAGTCACTTCGATCTACTCAAATGATACCGGAGTAGGCTTTATGGTAGAAGCAAATGGAGTCACTATCCTTCATTCTGGAGATCATGCAAATCGGCAACGAGATTTTTCCGGCGACTATCTTGATGAAATCTACTATCTTCAAAATCTTAATAAGCCCATTGACATTGCCTTTATGCCTATCAGCGGATGCAATTTTGGTGATAATGAAGCTGTGCGTCTTGGAGTTCATAAAACCTTTGAGATACTTGAGCCGCATACATTCTTCCCTATGCATAGTGGAGCTTATTCACCCAATTATATGGAATTTGTCGAACAAGCATATGAAGATGGTGCAACACCGATGATGTACTATCAGATATTCCCTGGTGACAGATTCTATTTTAATACAGCTTACATCCAGTAGAGGTAAATCATGTTAAAGAATTTCATTTCAGTCACTTTCAGGAACATTATCCGGCAGAAAGCATTCTCGGTCATCACGATACTGGGCTTTTCCATTGGTCTTGGGATATTCATCCTTATCTCTTCTTTTGGGGTAACAGAACTCACTTTTGATAATTTTCATGAGAATGCCAAAAATATTTACCGTGTGACAACCCATGAAGAATCTGAAGGTAACAATCAAATTATATATGGCATTACTTCAGGTCCTTTGGTGAAAAGTCTGAAAGAAGATTTCCCTGAAGTATCACACTCAGTCCGGATCACGACAATGGGTGCAAGATTCAGAACCGAACAAGGAAATGAGGAACAGGAGTCAGAAACAATCCATGGATATGTACTTGGTGCAGATCCTGATTTCTTCAAAATGTTCAACTTCCCGATCCTGCAGGGAAATGATAAAACCCCACTGATTGATCCAAACGGTGTGTATATATCAGAAGATTTCGCACAGAGACTTTTCGGGGAAGAAAATCCGATTGGCAAGCCGATCTATTTCGTAAACTATGAAGACAAATATGTGGCAGGTATTCTGAAAGATCCTCCAATAAATTCTCACATCAGATTTAGTGCAATTTATCCAATAGATCTGGAGCGCAATCCTATATGGTGGGATTCTTGGACTAATGCAGCGCTGGCTGGCTATATACAAGTGGAAGATGGAATCAACATCCATGAACTCCAGGAAAAGATCACTGTCCTCAGTCATGAAAAGGGTTTTGCCAAAATATGGAATGCTGAGTTCATACCAATGAAGGATATGCATCTTAAGTCCGAACACCTAAGTTTCAACCTGCTGAATTCAGGACATAAAAATCCGGCAAGTATTTTTACTTCATTAGCTATCGCATTTCTGGTGTTGCTCATCGCCTCTTTTAACTATGTGAATCTTACCACTGCAAAAGCGTTGCGCAGAGCGCGTGAGGTCGGGATAAGAAAAGTCATCGGCGGGCAACGAAGGCAGGTCATGTGCCAGTTCCTCGCAGAATCGATCTTTATCACGTATATTTCGACAATATTTGCGCTTATCATACTTGAAATTTTCATACCTATGATGGAGACTCCATACGGAAGTCTCTTCGATCTTCTTGAGGTAAATTATTTGCTGATCGGTGTACTCATCATACCTTTAATAATAGGACTCCTCGCAGGGCTCTATCCTGCAATGATCATGTCAAACTACAAGCCGATAGTTGTTCTAAAAGGCACATTCTTGAAAAGCAAAAAGGGGCTTGCGCTTCGCAAGATCCTCGTTGTGGGACAATTCACAATAACAATCTCACTCATCTCAGCACTTCTCATTGCAGGTCAGCATATGAAATTCCTGAAGAATGTTGATCTCGGTTATGACCGGCAAGACGTATATCTCCTTTCCGACCTTGATCTTCCGGATCAAAGGAATGCTTTTAAAGACCAGCTTGCTTCTATCCCAGGTGTCACCTATGCTACTGCTATCGGAAATCTACCGGGTGGAACATTGCAAAAATATCAGGTAAAGACTTTTGCTGAGTCTGGCGAAAAGGATGGTATGTATGATCGTCTGATCATCGATGATAATCTTATTCCGGCACTTAATATAACTCTAATCAAGGGAAGGAACTTCTCCCGCAATTACAGTTCAGACACGCTAAGATCGGTCATCCTGAATGAAACAGCAGTAAAACTGTCAGGATGGGATGACCCCATTGGTAAGAAAGTTAAGCTTTTCAATGAAGATGAAACAACTGAAGAGAGAGAAGTGATAGGTGTAGTGAAAGATTTCAATTTTACCACTGTAAAACGTCGTGTAAATCCAATGTTCATAGTTTACGACCATAGGCCCTATCAGATCATGGTTAAGCTCGATGGAAATAATAATGAAAAAACTCTGGAGAGGATCACCGCCCAGTATCATGAATTTGATCCTGAGCATGATATTGAAATTGAAAGTTTCGACGATCAGTTCTCATATCAATTTTTTAGAGAGCGGGATTTCTCAGATCAGATCAGGGCATTCTCGATAGTTGCGATCGTCATATCCTGCATGGGATTATTGGGACTCTCTTCCTTCATGACTGAGCAGCGCACAAAAGAGATCGGTATTAGAAAGGTAATGGGCGCTTCTTCCAGGACTATCACATGGCTCCTCACCACGAATTTCCTGAAGTGGGTGCTGGCAGCAAATCTTCTGGCAATCCCGATTACATGGTACGCAATGAGCAAATGGATCCACGGATTTATGTATCATTCATCGATCAACCCGCTTGTGTTTGTGCTTTCAGGTATTGTCGTCCTTCTGATCGCAATATTTACGGTAAGTTTTCAGACGATCAGAGCGGCAAATCTTAATCCGGTCAAATCAATCAAATATGAATAGGAATTATCATTCATGATAAAAAATTATCTTAAAATTGCATTTAGGAATATCTTCAGGAATAAATTATCTTCTTTTATTAATATACTTAGTTTGGCACTGGGACTGGCTGTTTTCCTACTCATCATGCTGTGGGTGCGGGATGAAATCAGTTATGATCGATTTCATGAGAATACAGACAGACTCTATCGTCTGGTGGTGCAGGCTGATCTGGGAGAACAAAGCTTCAAAGCTGTGGTCACACCGGGAGAATTTTTGCCTTATCTGCAAAGCAATATCCCCGAGGTCGAAGCAGCCTGCCGTTATCGCCCATTGACTTCCGACATCCTGACTGAAGCCGACGGAAATAAATTTTATGAAAATAAAATTGCCTGTGCTGATTCTTCGTTTTTCCAACTTTTCAATTTCGAAATCATTTCCGGCGATGTGGAAAAAGCACTTTCCAATGAAGAAAATATTATCCTCACTGCCAGCACGGCTATAAAATATTTTGGCACTACCGATGTAATTGGAAAAACCATCGAGCTTTACAATGGTCGTTACCCGAGATCAATTGCCGCTGTTATCAAGGATCTGCCTTCGAATACTCATTTCGATTTTGAGATGCTGATGTCCATGGAATTTCTGGCGCCTTTCGATTGGGGAAACCACTATTTCAATGGCTATTTTCTGCTGCATCAAAATGCCGAGCCCGAGCTGGTGGTAGAAAAGATCAACCAACTGATTGCAGCCAAAGAACTGGGAGCGGAAATCCATTATTATCTTCAGCCGATCAAAGATATTCACCTGAAATCCAATTTTGATATCGACATGGCGGACGGCACATCAGAAGTAAACAACAATGTATTTATCTTCACCTATATTGCTTTCTTCATCCTGCTGATCGCTTGTATAAACTTTATGAATCTGAGTACTGCCCGAAGCAGCAAACGTATGCGGGAAGTAGGAATTAGAAAAGTCGTCGGCGCTTTTCGTAAGAACATGATGCGTCAATTTATGGGTGAGTCAATTATGTTTGCTTTTCTGGGAATGATATTCGCATTGATTTTAGTTGAACTTCTGCTGCCTAGTTTCAACCAATTAACGCAAAAAAACATCGTTCTGTTAGGCGGAAAACATTATGATTTATTACTACAGATTTTTGGATTAACTGTAATTACCGGAATTGTTGCTGGCTTCTATCCCAGCCTTTATCTTTCTTCCTTCAAACCAATTTCAATAATGAAAGGCACTTCTGTTCAGCAAAGTTCAGTTTTAAGAAGAATACTGGTTATAATCCAATTTGCACTTTCTGTTATTCTGATCTGCGGAGCTATTGTCGTTTCCAATCAACTAAAATATATCAGTCAAAAAGATCTTGGTTATGATCGGGAAAACCTGGTTTACATGCGCTATACAAGAGATATTGCTCTCGGATACGATAAGTTCCGTCAAGAACTGCAAGCTCTGCCGGAAGTCGAGAATATCACGCGCTCTTCGGATATTCCCACCAATACAATTCACCTTTGGAGTGATTTTAATTGGGAAGGGATAACGGAAGGCAAAAACTATATGATGAATGTATTTACCGTTGATGACCGTTATTTGAATACAATGAAATTCAATATTTTACAGGGAAGAGCATTTTCTCCGGAATTTGCTGATTCTAGTAATTATATTTTGAATGAAACTGCAGTTGCATACACCGGAATCGAGGATCCTTTGGGAAAACGATTCTCTCTGAATGATATTCAAGGTACTATCGTTGGGATTGTGAAAGATTTTAATTATAAATCCATACGAATCAATGTAGAGCCGCTGGTGATCAGGCAGGGAGAATATTTGAATTTTATGATCGTCAGACTTAGTTCTTCTAACATCACTCAGGCCATCAAGAAGCTGAAATCTATTTGGAATAAGAATTATCCTGATCTACCTTTTGAACTGCATTTTCTGGATGCTGAATTTGAAAAGCTTTATGAATCCGAATTGAGAACAGGAAAGGTGTTTGATTATTTCACAATTTTAGCAATTCTCATTTCTTGTCTGGGATTATTTGGATTGGCATCATTCACTGCTGAAAAGCGCACAAAAGAGATTGGAGTGCGAAAGGTGATGGGAGCCTCAGTCAGTCAAATTGTAGGATTATTGTCATTCGAATACCTGAAATGGGTAGTGATTGCCAACGTGATTGCTTGGCCTATTGCCTGGTTTGTGATGAACAAATGGCTGCAAAATTTTGCCTACAAAATTCAGATCAATCTGTTGTATTTCCTACTGGCAGGAATTGCAGCTTGTGCAATTGCTATTATCACAGTAAGTTTCCAAACCATCAAAGCAGCTAATTCAAATCCTATCGAATGTTTAAAATATGAATAGAGGTCTATATGTTAAAAAATTATCTTAAAATTGCGTTCCGAAACATTGTGCGTCAGAAAGCATACTCTATCATAAATATACTTGGATTGACTATAGGTATTACCGCTTGTCTTCTTATAATGCTTTTTATCAGGTACGAATATTCCTTTGAAAACACTCATACTAAAGCAGACAGAATATACCGCGTACTCACAATAGACAGTGCACTTGGCACCAATAAGCAGCGCGTGGGCATCACAATGCCGCCACTCGGTCCGACTATGAAAGAGAATATTCCGGAAGTTGAAGATGCTCTCAGAATAACAGGCGGAAGACAATCCCTCTTGCAATTGGAAAACGAGGTCGGCATCTATAGCGAGAGTGCACGTGCTGTCAGTGATAATTTTTTCATGTTCTTTGATTTCCCTCTGCTTACAGGTGATAGAGAAACTGCGCTGGTTGAGCCCTACTCAATCGTATTAACCAGGGCTCTTGCAGATAAAATTTTTAAAGATCAACCAGCCCTGGATCAAATGCTCAGCGCAGGCGGAGATTTCGACCTGAAAGTGACAGGCGTGATGGAAGACCTTCCTGATAATTCGCATTTTGATTTTGATGCACTTGTATCGCTATCCACATTTGAATCGATAGCACGAGCGAACCTGCCGGAAGATTCCAACCAACCGATATGGCTGGAAAGCTGGGGCTTAGTTGCAATGCCCACATATATGCTGCTGAAAGAGGGGGCTTCGACTGAAGATCTGGAAGAAAGACTGACTACATTGTGCAGGGAGAATAATGTCAGCGAAAATTTTGATATTACACTCCAGCCGCTTAAGGATGTTCACCTGTATTCGACCGATGTCATATTTGACTCAATTGGCGACAAAGGAGATATCAAAAATATCTTCATCTTTTCCGCAATAGTCTTTTTGATCCTTCTTATTGCTGCGGTAAATTATATGAATCTTTCAACTGCGCGCAGCATTCAACGGGCAAAGGAAGTAGGCATGCGCAAAGTGGTCGGCTCCAGCATGTCTCAACTCCGCTTTCAATTCATAGGCGAATCTATGTTTATTTCTTTCATCGCTATCATACTTTCTATTCCACTTGTTGATATTCTTGTTCCATCCCTGAACAACATTGCAGGAACGTCTATTAGTTTTGGATTTGGCGACCTTAAAACATTAGTCCTCTCCTTACTTGCAATCTGGATATTCGTTGGAATCGTTGCAGGATTATATCCGGCTTTTATCCTGTCAAAATTCAAACCGGTAACCATCCTCAAGGGTTCATTTCAAAAGAGCAAGGGCGGCATACTACTTCGAAAAATACTGATTATCTTTCAGTTTACTCTTTCCATCTCTTTGATAGGACTGAGTATTATCATCCAGCAACAGATGCATTTCATTCAAAAAAAGGATCTTGGTTACAACAAGGATCAGCTCATATATTTTGGCATGAGTGATCAGACATTGGCTGGTGGTATTGACACTTTTCATGAAAAATTATCGGAACATACAGGGATCGACGGCGTTGCTCGTACTTCGAACCTGCCGGGAAGAACCTTTAGCAGAACAGGAGTAATCCCGGAAGGCACATCCGAGGACGATATTTATATTTGGCGTACATTTTCGATAAGTCCAGCATTTATACCGACAATGGATATGAAGATCGCTGAAGGAAGAAACTTTGATATTGAAATAGATTCTGATAATGATGGCGTAGTACTTATTAATCAAACAGCAGCCAGACAGCTTGGATGGGAAACCCCAATCGGAAAAAGGATCTTTCTGGAAGGCAATGATAGTCTGGACTCTGAAGTAATAGGCGTTGTGAAAGATTTCCATGCTGATGGCTTGCAGCAGCCTATTGAACCTATCATCATCTTCAAACTGCCCGAAGGAACAGGGCGTACCTTAGTCGCCCGAATAAAAAAAGGGCAACTCCCCCACACAATGGATTTTATTGAAGACACTTGGAAAGAGCTCT
>JAVCDK010000001.1 GCA_030765865.1 Candidatus Celaenobacter antarcticus
GCTTCAGAGATCGCGCTAAGTATTGCTGCGGAAATGCAGGCAGTTGAGTATAACAAGAAAGTTCCGCACATGAGGGGCGTTTTAGATAAATGAATAAACATAACGAAGTTCGCGTTGATGCTGCTTCAAAAATTGCAGGACTAGAAAAGTACACAAGAGATTTACATATTGAAAATGCCCTGCTAGCAGGTACGGTTCGTTCTTCAAAGGCACATGCACGGATTGCATCGATTTCTTTCGATGAAGTATTTGACTGGGCAAAGGTGACAATTCTTTCCGCAAAGGATATTACCAATAATTTTGTCGCCATAATAAAAAATGATATGCCTTATCTTGCGAAAGAAGAAGTTAATTATATTGGCGAGCCCATCCTTCTTCTCGCTGCTGAAAACGAGAAAATATTGCTCGAAGCAAAGAAGCATATCACGATTGAATATGAAGAACTGACAGCAGCTTGCACCCTTGGTGCCGCTATTGAAAGAAATAATACTGATGGGCTTTTCGAAGAAATTTATCTGGAAAACGGTGAAATTGAAGAGACTTTTTCAAATGCAGGCATAATTGTTGAAGATACTTTCGAGACCGGATTCCAAGAGCATGTATATCTCGAGCCGCAGGTCGTTGTCGCCATTCCAGAAGGAAGCACGATCCATGTCAAGGGTTCGATGCAGTGTCCATATTATGTTCAGAATGCCATGAATGAGCTTTTCAGGGGCACAGAAATAAAGGTGGATGTTACTCAAATTATGACAGGTGGTGCTTTTGGAGGTAAGGAAGATTTTCCTTCACTTATTTGTGGACATGTAGCTTTGCTTGCATGGAAAACTGGCAGACCGATCATCCTGAGTTATAATAGGGAAGAAGACATCCAGTTCACAACAAAAAGACATCCATCCAAAATACATGCAAAAGCAGCAGTTGATACAGAAGGCAAACTTCTTGCTCTGGACATGGATATTCTACTCGATAGTGGCGCCTATACAACGCTTAGCCCTGTTGTACTTGCACGTTCGGTGCTTACCTCTTTTGGGTGCTATAGTATTCCAAATGTTCGCATTCATGGCAGAGCAATAAAAACCAATATTTCTCCCTGCGGTGCATTCCGCGGATTTGGCGGACCCCAATCATTATTCGCTATGGAAATGCTGGTTGAAAAGATCGCACAAACAATGAACATTCCTGTGTGGAGAATTAAAAAAGCAAATATGCTCTCAGTTGGCGACAAGCTGCCAACCGGTCAACCAATCAATTACAGTTATGGGTTACCTCAATGCGTGGAGAAGGTTTTATCGAGTTCAGGATACGAGCAAAAGTTTAAAGAATTCAAAAAATATAACGAGACAGAATCAAAAAAATATGGAATTCTGAAAGGAATTGGGATTTCTCTAGCAGCTCACGGATGTGGCTTTACAGGATTGGGCGAGAACCGCATTAAAGCTATTGCTGCGATGGAACTACTTTCTAATGGAAAAGTGCTTATCAAAACTGCTAATACAGAGATGGGGCAAGGTGTTGATACTGCATACAAAATAATTGTTTCTGAAAAATTACATTTGCCTTTTGAGGATATTATTATTGAGGAAAAAAATACAAGCAAGGTGCCGAATAGTGGTCCAACAGTTGCTTCCCGCAGCACTATGATCGTGGGAAAGCTGCTTCTCGATAACTGCGAACAAATACTCAATGCATTATCTTTAAAGGATGTGGAGTTCACCTTACAAGATTTTAATGAGGCGACAACAGAATATTATAAAAACCATAAAAAACTTTCTGTGCAAAAGGAATATAAACACCCGAATTTTATTAAGTTTAATGAAGAGACATACAAGGGATATGGCTATCCTGTTTATTCATGGTCGGCAAACGTCGCCGAAGTGGAGATTGATCTTACTTCATATCAAGTTCAAGTGAAAAAATTTTACTCTGTTCATGATGTTGGCAAGGCGATAAACCATCAGCAAAGTGAAGGACAGATACAGGGTGGTATTATTCAAGGTATCGGATATGCAATATATGAAGCGCTTAGTATGGAGAATGGGGAAGTACGGAATAGGGGATTCCGCGATTATATAATTCCAACTATTCAGGATATTCCGGAAATGCGTGTAGAAATTGTTGAAGCTCCTTATTTTAACGGACCCTACGGAGCAAAAGCGCTTGGAGAACTTCCCCTTGTCGGAGCAGCTCCTGCAGTAGCTTCAGCGGTAAGCTTTGCGATTGGAAAAACTGCAACCAAAATCCCTATGACACCAGAAGTGATAGCAACATTAATAGAGAAAAGCAATTATGAATATTGATCTGAATGTAAACGGAAAACCTGTTTCTGTAGAAGCTGAGCCGCTTGATCGGCTATTGGATATAATCAGAGATAAGCTCGAACTTACCGGTACTAAAGAAGGATGCGGTGAAGGTGAATGTGGTGCATGCACGTTATTTATGAATAACAAACTTGTGAATTCTTGTCTTGTACCTGTCATGCACCTTCACAATGCTGAAATTGTTACTATAGATGGTATGCGTGATTTTGATTTTTTCAGACTGATTTCGAAATCCTATGAAGACAATGGCGCAGTACAATGCGGATTTTGTACACCTGGATTTATCATGTCCACGATCGAACTCTTGAGAAAATCACATGGAAAATCAGTTACTGATGATGAGATCAAAGATGCTTTTGCAGGGAATATCTGCCGCTGTACCGGTTATGATAAAATAATAAAAGCCGTCCGCCAATTATTGACAATGAATATCACAATACCGGAGAGATTTTATGAATAGAATGCAGCACTACTCTCCAAAAACATTAACAGAATATCATGAAATATATTCCGAACTTCGGAGCAAAGATATCATTATTTTTGCAGGTGGAACCGACGTGATGGTAGGAAGATATGAACTGCCGCAGGATGCAATCATCATTGATATTTCGGGAATTGCTGAACTTGAAGGAATTGAAAAAAAAGAAGATAAGATATTTATTGGCTCCAGCACAACATTAAATGAAATTTTAAACTCTTATCAGATACAGAACAACATTCCGATATTGATCAAAGCAATAAAAACTATGGCTTCCGAACAGATTCGTAACAGGGCAACCATTGGCGGGAACATTGGCAATGCATCACCTGCCGGTGACACGATTACACCACTTATTGTGCTGGGTGCTGAAATTGAGATTTTTTCTCCTGAATCAAATCAGCACAGAATTATATCGATTGACGAACTCTTCTGCGGTCCCTGTGCAACAACCCTGAAAAAAGGTGAGATCATCACGAAAATTATTATTCCTCTTCTCCTGGACAATACTATTATTTACTACTTCAGAAAGATCGGGCAGAGAAATGCGATGACGATCACAAAGGCATCTCTGTCTGCAATTGCAAAGTTATCAGAAGGTAAAATCGAGTGGATAAGACTGGCTCCGGGAAGTGTGTCACCTGTAGTGAAAAGGATGAGTAAAACCGAGGAGTTTATTAAAGGTAAAGAACTCACTCCTCACGTTATTAATCAGGCAAAAGAAATAATATCGCAAGAGATATCACCAATTACAGACATTCGCTCTACAAAAGTATTTCGGATGCTGATCACTCAGAATCTCCTCGAAAATTGTCTTAAAAAAATACAATTTGGGCCTAAATTTTAAAATGAAGAAAAGGATAGCACTTTTACGGGGTGGAACTTCAGAAGAGCGCGAAGTCTCCATCCATACCTGCGAAGCCATTGAAAATGCGCTGAATTCGTTGCACAAAGAAGTGTTGGTTGTCGATCCTGCTGATTTTAAGGAAGATGGTGCCATCAACTACCTGAAATTTGTGGATCATATTAAGAAGTTCGGAATTGATATTGTGTTTATCGGCTTGCATGGCGGTGAAGGAGAGGACGGAACATTCCAAAAATTATTCGAGCTTGCCGGCATTCCTTATGTAGGTTCTGATGCTGCATCGAGTTCAATCTGTATGAATAAAAAGATTTCAAAACTCCTCGCACAAAATCTCGAAGTGCCTGTTCCCGATGCACTTTTCTTCCGTAAAAATAGAGCGAAGCCACCCTATAATGAAATAAGAGCGAAGCTCGGACAGAAATTTGTTATCAAACCAAATGCATCCGGCTCATCAGTAGGCGTTACAATTTTAGATAATGCCAAGGGATTTGATGCTGGCGTTGAACTGGCTTTTTCGATAGATGATGATATCCTAATCGAAGAATACATCCCGGGCAGGGAGATAACCGTAGCGATGCTTGGAAACAAAGCACTTCCCGTTGTCGAAATCAAACCTAAAATTGGATTCTACGATTACAAAAATAAATATACTGAGAATTTTACTGTATATGAAACTCCCGCAGAATTAACTAATAAAGAAACTGAAATTGTTTTGAATTATGGTGAGAGAATTTACAGAGAATTCAAATGCTCGGACTATGCACGAGTGGACTTTCGATTCGATGGAAGAAATTTCTATTTCCTCGAACTGAACACCCTTCCCGGCATGACTTCATTGAGTCTGGTGCCCATGACTGCAAAAGCTGTTGGGATTTCCTTTGAAGAATTAATAAGAAAATTAATAGAAAGAGATCTTGATTGATCTCATCCCCAAGAGGAAGTGATGAAAAAAATTAAGTTTCGATTCGTTTTAATCTTCTCAATTTTTGTGTTTGTTGTGGTCATCCTTCTGTCTATGACCCGAATTTATAAAAATCTCGAACTCATCTGGATAGATACGAATTTCAATCTTCGGGGACCACTCGAAGTTTCGAAAGACATCGTGATCGTTGATGTTTCGGATCAGGCATTCGAGGAACTTGGAAGGTATCCATTTCCGCGGAGTTATTTTGCTCATCTTATAGAAAATCTCAATCAAGCCGGAGTGGCGCTCATCATATTTGATATCGAGTTCACAGAACCGACACTCGCTAAAGAGGATGTCGATCTGGCTGTCACAGCAGCAAAATATGGGAATGTTATTTTTGCAGGAAAATTGAGCGAGAAGCGGACCGGAGCGTCCATCACGCTGAGGATCGTGCCGCCAATTAATGAGATCACAGATAGAGATTTGCCTTGGGGACTCGTCGGCATTTCTCAAGATCAGGATGGATTTGTTCGTAAATATACCCTCTTCTCAACATTTTCAGATGTACCTTATTACACAATTGGCGTTAAGGGACTGCAAAAACTGCTTGAACAAAAGCGAGGTGAAGAACCGAAGATATTCAATTCCCTTGGTAATTTCGTGCTTGGTTCCTATATTATGCCCAAAAACTCCGGGAACACAGTTTTTTTGAACTATTATGGTCCCGCAAATACTTTTCCATATTATCATTTGGATACTATTTTGGATGACAGCACCTTCCAAGTACGGACCGAACAGGAATTCGGATTAGACCTGAATCTCTTTGAAGAACATCTGAAAGGCAATACATTTAAAGATAAGATCGTCCTTGTCGGTGCATCTGTAGAGGAACTTCATGATCTTTTTCCCACACCCTTTTATGATCCCGGGAAAGGGCATGGGCTCACTCCAGGAGTCGAAATACATGCGAACTTCATCGAGATGGTGCTGCACTCCAATTATTTAAAATCGTTCAGCTATTTATACCTTGTACTTGGCCTGCTTATTCTGCTTTTCATCGTAAATTTCATATTCAATTTTTTCAAGCCCACAATAAATGCAGTGATCGGAGTGCTGCTGATTATCGGCTATCTGGTTTTTGTGTATTTGATGTTCAAATCAAATCATACTATTGTGAAAGTGACGGAAGTTCCCTCAGCGATTTTGATCTCCTTTCTGGGAAATCTTGTTATGCAGTATTATATGGGAAGGAAAGAGAAGCTCTTTATCAAAAAAGCATTCCAGCAGTACGTGGCAAAGGATATTGTTGATATTATTGTGAAAGATCCCAAGCGTCTTAAATTTGGTGGAAAGGTTCAGGAACTTACCGTTCTATTCTCCGATTTACGTTCTTTTACAACCTATTCCGAGCAGCATGAGACCCAGGAAGTTGTGGAAATTCTGCGTGAATATTTAACCGAGATGGTGGATGTGGTCAAGGATAACAGCGGAACGATTGACAAGTTCATAGGTGATGCGATCATGGCACTTTTCGGCGTACCATACTACTATGAAATGCATGCGTACAATGCGTGCAAAACAGCATTAATTATGGCTGAGCGGTTGAGAAAGTTGCAAGAGAAATGGACGAAAGAAGGCAAGGATTGCGTGCAGTTTGGCATTGGTATTCATACTGGTTCTGCGCTGGTAGGGAACCTTGGTTCGGAGCAGATCTTTGACTATACAGCGATTGGGGATACCATCAATACCGGAGCGCGCATCGAGCCCATGAATAAAATTTATGAAACTGAGAATCATATAATAATTAGTGAAACGACTTATGAAGCCGTGAAAGAAAGAGTTGAAGCACGTTATTTGGATATAAAAACTCTTCGCGGAAAGGGTAAGCCGTTCAAATTGTATGAATTGATATCTCTCAAAGAAGATGTGAATGTGCAGAAGACAATAGAGTAGAGTGAATTTATTTAGTGTGAAATTTTAGAATTTATTGACAGGAATAAGAGTTTAAAATGAAATAATGAAGTATAGTATATTAAAATTTGATTTGAATGAGTAGTATGAAAAAATATTTAAAACTAAAGTTGGAAGAATAATTTTAAAATTATGTATTATGTATGTGAAAGGTGTTGAAAGAATGGACGATAAAAACAAAGAAATTAAACAGAAAAGAAGAATGGAATTTAGTGCTTCAAAAAAAGGACATTCAGCTTCTAAAATAACATTTTCGAAACCAATAGTTGTCATGCAGTCATCGTGTTGCGCAATGGTTACCATACCTAAAAGTTCATAAAATATATGGAGAAGAAGTTAAACGCTGATATCATTCCTATCTTGCGACCAGATTGTAAAATAAAAAGGAGTTCTTATAATCGTTTTATAGTAAATGTTAATGAGAGAGAAGAGTTTATTGATTTAGATAAAGAAACAGGGGATTTGCTTTCAGAGGTGGTATTATTAATTGACGGAGAAAAATCTATAAAAACAATATCAAAAAAAATATCACAAGAGAAAACTCCAACCTTGACCTCTGAGATTGAAGATATTATTAACAACTTGTTTAAATGGGGAATTATATCAATACTAACGGAATGTCACGTTCCGGAACATAAGCATGATAAATCTATAATAATGCATCAACTTTCTAACTTATCCTCTTATTCATCCTATCCATCGGAACTGTTAAAAAAACTAGAACGAACTACAGTTGCAATAGTTGGTGCAAAATATATATCTCCTATAATTTTTCGATCCCTATATTTAAGTGGTATAAGAAATTTTAAATTAATAGGTAACCATGATACAAGCAGCCAAGAACTGTGCTTTTTCAGTTCTCCTCAAATTAAAGTTGGAATTGATTGGATAACCGCTCTTTCAAACGAAGCGAGTTATTTAAAATTCTCTCCAGATTTTGAATCTATATTAGACATGGACGAAACATATTTAATAACTAAGTTCAAAGAAATAGATGTTTTACTTATTTCGATACCTTATATTGGTAAGGAACTTATACTTAAATTGAATGAAATATGTTTAAAGACCGATACTAAAATTTTGTTTTCAGAAATACAGGATTCAAAAGTAATCATTGGTCCATTTGTTAAACCACATGAAACAGCATGTATATTGTGTCGTGAATTAAGAAATATACAATACTATTCTAATATTAATTCATTAGTTACTAAAAAAATAATAGATAATTCTTTATCAGGTCTGGATAGCTTTAACATAATCCCCGTTATGTCTGTCTCCTTGTTATTTTCGTTGGCACATATGATTTCAGAATATTTGTGTATGCACATTCTCGACATACAATCACTATTAATAAATCAAGAACATATAATTGATTTTTCAAAAATGAATATAAGCAATAACTTTATTTTGAAGCTACCTCGATGTCCAGCATGCGGTTATAATACAGTATCCCCAGAATACGAGTATTTCGCAAATTATGAAATCAAATAAAGCAACTCATAATATAATTGATGAAATACCTCATATAATTAGTCCTTATAGTATAATAAAGGAGTTCAGGAAGGTGCCCATAAGAGATTATGATATTCCATTGCACATCTATGCAGGTAGGTTATCGCCCATCAACTCTGTTGAATCCATAAGACCTGAAGCTAGCGGAGTTGGATTGAATGATAAAGAAGCTATGTCTTCATTTCTTGGGGAGGCTGTAGAGAGATATAGCTGGTTGTCTCTAATACCAGATAAAGTGATAATTGAGAAAGAATCAAATTTAAAAGAAAATTATTTACCAATTGAGGAAACAAATTTTATAATCAATGAAAAGGTCACTTTTAATAATTTTATCAAAAAGCTGAAAGAAATAGAAATTCCATGGTTAGTAGGCAAGAAACTTTCAACAAGCAAAAAAATACTTATCCCGGCAGTTGATCTTTTAGGTTATTTGATTCCAAATAAAGATTTTCAAAACTTAACAACGTTGACTACAAATGGTATAGCTGCTGGCACAAGTTTTTCGTATGCTTGTTTAAATGCAATTTGTGAGCTTATTGAACGAGATGCAGTTATGCAATTTTGGTACAGCCAAGGGGAAAATATTGATGCTATGCAATCTAATCTAAAACATGACGGGATGGAAAAAATAATTGCTAAATGTAATTCACTAAATTTACAATATACTACGTTGGATATAACTACAGATTTAGGTGTTCCAACATGTTTTACATTTCTTTATAGAAATGAAGAAGGTAACGAATGCCTCACTTGCGGTGCAGCAAGTAATATGTCAGAAAAGGAGGCTTCTAGGAAATCATTATTAGAAGCTTTGGCAATGTGGAAATCTGCTTTAACAATTAAAGCAAGTAAAAAAGATTTAACGTATGATGAAGTGAAAAATAATTTTGTAAATATTAATAGCTTCGAAGATCATGTGTTCCTTTACACCCATCCATGGGCAAGAGAAGGCTATAGTTTTCTTACCTCAAAGAAGTATATAAAAAAAATAGAGTAAAAGTAATATTTAGAAATCAATCCTTAGAAAGAAAACTTAAAAGTGTAGTAAAGTTGTTAAATCAAATGGGCCATGAAATACTAACTATTGATATTACCCCTGAAGATATAAGATTATTAGGTCTATATGTGGTAAGAGCATATATCCCAACATTAATACCAATGTTTGTAGGAAAGTATAATTCGCATTATCTCAAGAGATTTAAAATGAATATTTTAAACAAAAAAAATTGTTTTCATAAATGGCCCCATCCGATGCCATAAGATAACTAATGAAAGAGAATAATAAATTAAGTTCAATGAATCTAAATTATACTGATTCTACAACTAACTTCAGTACTGCAGAAACTTTTCATGAAAACACCAAACAATGGAATTATGAACAGCAAATAAGTAAAATAAAAACTCAAGGTAAAACTGATTATGTAAAAAGATTAATATTAAATCAAAATTTACATAATACATCAGAATTAACTAAGATAATTGCACAAGATACTGATAAATACAAAGGATTTACCTCAATTCCTCTAAATAATAAAATCAAGGATCAGTCTAATAATTTAATAAACATTATTACAGAACGAAAATCAGTGAGAAAATTTACGGGAAATAGTTTAGATGTTCAAGAGCTTACAACACTATTGTATTCATATAAGACAACAACAAAGATAGAGAGAACTGATATTTATAGAAGAACTATCCCTTCTGGTGGCGCACTGTATCCAGTAGAATTATATTTAACCTTACCAACTAACATTGATAAAGAGATTATAAAGGGAACTTATTATTATAATTCCAACAAACATTCATTGGTAATTATCAATAACAAACCTAGATTAAAAGAAGTAAGGAAATTTTTATTTCAACCCGATCTTCAGATAAATAAATCTGCTGCAATTTTTTATATCACTGGAATTTTAAATAAAAGCTCTTGGAAATATGGCGATAGAGCCTATCGTTATATGTTGTTGGAAGCTGGTCATCTAGCCCAGAATTTATTGCTCATAACCACATCATTAAACCTTGGAAGTTGCCCAATTGGAGGATTTAATGACAATATGGTTAACGATTATCTCTATTTAGACAGTATAAATGAAGTAACTCTGTACATAATAATAATAGGAAAAATATAATTCGGGAGGAAAAATAAATGAAAAAAAGATGGATTACATTAGCAATAATCTTGGTGGTTATTGTGGGATTATTAATTGTTTTTACTAATGTGGGAAAGAAGTCTAAGGATTATAAAATCGGAGCAATTCTTCCCTTAACTGGTTCTGCATCTTATCTTGGAAAAAATATCCAAAAAGGCATGGAACTAGCCCAAGAAGAAATTAATAATGCAGGCGGTATAAATTCTGTGCCTTTAAATATAATATTTGAGGATAGTATGAATGATCCTAAAACGGGTGTTTCTTCTTATGAAAAATTAGTAAATAATAAAAGTCTAAATGCTATAATTGTTGCTATGAGTACTGTTACTAATGCAATTATCCCGTTAGCAAAACGAGACAAGATTCCTCTTTTGTGTACGGCAGTATCAGCATCTGGGATTTCTAAACAGAGCCAGTGGGTTTTTAGGTTTTTCACAAAAGCAGATGACGATGCAAAAATTATTGCTGAATATTCTTATAATAATCTCAATTTAAGAAATGTATCAATAATCCACATTCAAGATGATTTTGGTTTAAGCTATGCAGACGTATTCGAGAACACTTTTGAGGAATTGAATGGTGAGATATCATCAGTACAATCATTCTCTCATGGCGAAACTAACTTTCGCTCACAGTTAACTAAAATAAAAAGCTATAACCCAGATGGTGTATATATTATAGCCTATGCAAACACTATAGCTCTTATTCCTAAGCAATTGCGCAAGCTAGGGATTGATTGTACAATTCTCTCGACTGGTACTATCTCTCAGAATTTTGTTGTTCAACAAGCACCAGAGGCAATAGAGGGAACATATTATACTACAAATGCCTTTAATACTTTTAACCCTAAAACAGACGAGATGAAGAAATTTGTTACTTCTTTCGAAGATAAATATAATACAATACCTGAATATTTCGAGGTTTTTGGCTATGATTCAATTAATCTTATTACTAAAGCAATAGAGAATCAAAGTTATACAAAAGAGGGAATTAAAAAAGGATTATTAGATATTCATGGATATCAAGGAATAGCTGGAGAAATCAATATAAATGATGATGGTGAAGTAAATTTTCCGCTTATTGTAGCAAAAGTAGAAAATAGTAAGCCATCTAAACCATTATTGTTAATTAAACCCTAATATAAAAAAATTTATGGAAAATTATAAAGAAACAAAAAATGAAGCATCTAAACTTGATGAAGTAAGAGAAAATCAAAAACCGTTGGAAGTAGAGTTTAATAAATTAGAGAAAGATTTAAAAAGGATTTTATTACTTTTATTTAAAGAGCCAATATTTCCAGTTTTCGATTGGTTTCTTAAGATTGTAGAAAATCCAGAGTTGGCGCCCGTATTTGGATTGCCATCCATTGAAGACAGCGGTTCTCATATTCGATCATTAATATCCTCAGATAGCGGTTTTTCACAAGGGCTGAGAGCTTACATCGCTCATAGACTTTATGCAGTATTTGATGTAATTATATGGTTCCAATACATACATTTTTGGCCTAATTGGATTAATTCATATATTAAAAAGATTAGGATTATTCATGACTATATTGACAGAAAATTTTTACCAAAAACGCTTAAAAATGACAATGTAAAGATAGTAAATAAAGCATGGAATTTAGACTCAGAAGACGAAGAAGAGAAAGATGAAGACGATATCGTAGAAGAAGGAGTTGATGTTGAGGTCGTTGTCGAAGAAAAGGAGAAAGACGAGGATATTAGGCTGAATTTGTGGTATCTATTTCATTCAGGATATTCAACCGACATACATTATTTATTAGTCAATTTATTTTTGTTAAACAATCCTGTTGCTTATGGTGAAAAAGCGGGGATATTTAATCCAGAATGCGAAGAAATATTCAATCACTTTGTAAAAAAATTAGATAAAACAATTAATGTCAAATTAGGTGAAGGATTTGAAAATGTAAATTTGATTAATGATTTCTCTAAATTACTTTGGAGTCTTGATACTTTGCTGCTTAATAAAAGAAAAAGCAAAAAACAATTTAGGGATAATTAATAATCTAGTTGATTATATTGAAAATAGACCAGAAATAAAGAGAAATCAATATACGAGTTTAGAATTACATGATTTTATTACTCCAGAAATACACACTATTGAAAAAGAATTACTATTTTCTGCGGGATGGGCTCTTGAATTATTATTGTTATGTGATGTTTATGATAAAGATTCTACCCTAAAAGGCGAGATTAAAGTTGATGGAATTAGAAAGTTCGCAAGAAAAATAATAGGTCAAGCAATAGATGATTTGTTAAAGCCATCAGAAAGCATGAAATTTCATCTTTATTCAATGACACAACGTTTTTGGTTTTTTTTAGAATATTGGCAATATAAAGCAATCTCTGCTGCAAATAAGTTAATGAATTTAGATGAAACGAGTTTTGACAAAGAATATAAACCAGTTAAAGATAAAGGTTTATTCCATTATTATAATTCTTTATGGTCTAGAATATTCGGGAAAGATAATATTGGCGGTATTACTCATTTACCAGATAAAAAAAAGGTGATGAATAATAAAAAATTGCCTGGAACTAAATATTCATGCTTTATTATGGGGGGATCTGGTATAGGAAAAACAGGACTAGTTGAGAAAGTTTTACGAGAAGAATATAGTTTAAAGGGAGCTATGCGAATAACTCCCATGGATCTCAAAATTTTTGGTTGCTATTATCTTCTTAAAAAGATCACTAAAAGTAACAACATTATAGTTTTTTTAGATGAAATTCATATTAATACAGGAATTTCACCTTATGCTTTTATGCTTGATCCTTTGCAGGATGATTTTAAATATGAGGTGATAGAGGAACTAGAGGAAAAGAAGGGTGGTAATAAAAAGGAAAAAGATAAAACGGAAAACAATGAAGAGAAAGATAAAAAGATTCTTTACATCTTTGCTAGTAGTGCTTATAAAACGAAAGATGAATTTAAGCGTAAGGCGATTGAAAGTAATGATATTGCAATGTATGATTTCGCAACAAGAATTGGACATTGGGTAGTATTGCCAGATTTATTTCAAATGCCAGAACAGAAACATATATTGGGTTATTTTATTGGGAAAAAGACTAAATATAATTTTAATTATAAACAACTACAATCAATAGCAGCTTTAATAACTATAAATGCTAGTTTAAAGAGTAGTAGGGAAATTGAATATGAAATAAACCGTATCGATTCGTTTGAGAATATTAATGAGGAAATAAATAAGTGGGAAGAAGAAATAAAAAAACGTTATTTGAGAGGTACAATTGAAAATCTATTTCCAAGAATTAAACATACTGAATAAAAGCAATTGATTTTGTATGATATTCAATTATTTGTTCAGACAAAAAGTTTAGTGTAAGAGGGGATAATTTTAGATCGTGGAACAGATATTATTAAATAGTCTAAATAATACTTGCATATATATTTATTTTGCATTAAGTATATTAATTGTTATTAGCATAACACATTTCTTCAATTTTTCTCACGCAATAATCTTCACCTCTGGTGCCTATTTCACCTTTCTTTTCTATAAATTATTTGGTGTTCCAATATATTCTGCTATTCCTTTTGCAATAATATGTGCTATTGTTCTTGGTTGCTCGATCGAGTCATTCATTTACAAGCCCTTGCGGAAAAAGGGGACATCGTCAATTGTTATGCTGCTTGCTTCGCTGGGTATATACATTTTTCTGCAAAATATCATCTCAATGCTCTTTGGGGATGACACAAAGTCAATCCGTTCCGGTGTGGTGAAAGAGGGTATCAATATTTTTGGTGCGCGGATCACACCTATTCAAATTGTCATCATTATTACTGCTATTGTCGTTACCATACTTATTATTCTCTTTTATAAAAAAACACAGCTTGGCAGATCCATGCAGGCAGTTGCAAGCGACAGGGAGCTTGCAGAATATACTGGCATAAATACAAATCGTGTCATTCTCTGGTCGTTTGCAATCGGTTCCGGGCTGGCAGCCCTGGCAGGTATTCTTGTTGCTCTGGATGTGGATATGACACCAACCATGGGAATGAATGCGCTGCTCATGGGTGTGGTCGTCATGATCGTGGGGGGAAATAATATCAAGGGCATGGTGTGTGCGGCTTTGCTTCTTGGTTTTGCCCAGAACTTTGGTGTATGGTATATCAGTTCGCAGTGGAAGGATGCGATTGCCTTTATTATACTTGTGCTGTTCCTATTGTTCAAGCCGGAAGGATTCTTCGGGAAGAAAATAAGGAAGCAAACAGTATAATGTTAAATGTTCGGCTACTTCATAACATTCTAACCCATGTCGGATTTATGTTTCGGTATTTACTATCAGGTCAAGCTTCGATTTGAAGTGGTAATTGAATTTTGACAAAGTTTGAAACCTCATCCCCCAGTGAAATATTCAGCAAGCTGATTTCACGGGGTAAACTAACCTTCTCCTATCTGAGGAGAAGGAAATATAATGAACATTAAAATTCAATTTAAATCATTTCACAATTTTTCTAAACTCGACTCGAATTTTGTTGATCGAAGAATCGACATGATCGATCAGATCGATCTGTTTATTTTGAAAATGTATTGGAAAAAAATGTTTTCTTGAGTTTCCGAAATGTGTTCGATAAATGTATCTGTTCGGTCTGACCGAACAGAAAGAAATTCTTCGGGAGTAAAGTAATTGTTCAATAATCATGTATGTTCAGTTTGATTGAACATCGAGATATCCAATTATGATAAACGAATATGTATAAGCTATGCATAATTGGCATTTTGACATTTATGTTTGAAAATGAGTCCATTTTCTTGACATCCAAAGTTGTGATCGAAAAATCGACATGATCGATCAGATCGATCATTAAAAAATATCGATCACGGGAGAATGTAATGTTGGAAAAGGAAATAATACAGCAATGTTTGAAGAATCTAGGAGAAGTTAAATCGATCGAGAAGCTTTTTTTCAATGAATTTACACTGGAGAATAAACGAAAATCTTTTGATGGTTTCTTAGATCTTAAAGTTTCAAACGAAAAATATCATTTCGCTCTTATTGTAAAAAAAATAATAAAAAGACCGTTTCCCGAACTCCTTAAACAAATTGTTAATGAGATGAATGATAAAATTGTAATATTCGCTGAGTATATTAATTCTTCTATAGCTCAGGATTTAAAAAAACAAAACGTAATGTTCTTTGATTGTCAGGGAAATATTTTTTTAAATATACCAAATAAATTGTTCATAGATATTCAGGGCAATTCTATGACGAAGAATCCATCTAAAAAAATAAACGCCCTATTTCAAACGAAAGGTATGCAATTATTACCATTATTATTAAATGATTTATTGTTATTAAATAAACCGATAAGATATTTACATAGAATAGCAAATATCTCATTCGAAAGAACAGCTACCTCAATAAATAACTTAAAAAGTTTGGGATTTATTATAAAAACTTCTCAAAACAAATTTGAGTTCAGCGATAAAAAAAAGTTATTCGACAAGTGGATAGATAATTATGGAGAACGATTACGTCCGAATCTTTTGATAGGAACGTATAAAATTTCTCCCAAAATGGATATTCAAAAAATAGCTCAAATCCTAAAAAATAGCACCATTGATTTTGCTTTCGGGGGTGAAACAGGAGCCGAAATTCTATCTCAATATTTTAGAGCAGGTTGCATCGATGTGTTTATTCCAGAAGAAAAAACAATGGATGTGATAAAGCATCTAGGATTAGCACCGTCAAAGGAATATAATATGTGTCTTTCTAATTTATATTCGGATGAATTGTTATTTAAAGATAAGTCTTTTTCTGTTCCCCTTGTATTGCCCATAATGATATATGCCGAACTTCTTTTTCAAGGAAATGATAGAGCAATAGAAACAGCAGAAATAATCTTTGATAAATATATAAAAAAGATGTTTAAATGAAATTAGAACCTGAATTGATCTCGACTCTTAAGGTACTCGATAATTACTTTAACGAAAAGGGAATTAATTACGCCTTAATAGGAGCACAGGTTCCCCGCATCCTGATTGATTTTCCGGTAGCATCAGAACATAGACCAACGCGAGATATTGATATTACTCTTCAATCATATTCCTGGAAAGATTTTGAGGAAATAAAGCAAGAACTTTTCGATTTAGGGTTTAAAGAAGATCGTTTTGAATTGAGATTTATATTTCAGGATACGGTTCTGGATATTGTTCCCTATTTAAATAGTGAAGTAAATAATGGTATCCTAACATTACCCGGTTCGGGAAATACTCTAAATGTTTTTGGGTTTGATCGTCTTCTGGAAAACTCAAAAAAAATAGAAATCCAACCGGATTTACATATTCCAGTCGTTCCATTACACATCTTACTTTTCACCAAAATTTTAGCTTTTTTAGATCGAGGAATAAATCGGAATATAACCAAGGATATTGAAGATATAATATTTGTTTTTAAGAATTATGAATCGTTGGAAATGAGTGAAAGAAGGTTTGATGCAACTATTCCTTTGGAAGTGAATTATGAAGATCGGGGAGCGTTCTTGTTGGGGACTGATCTGAAACAATACTTGCAAAAAGAAGAACAAGAGTTTGTCGTTCCTTTTCTTGAACATTTTCAAGATGAATTTTCAACACCTATTCAGAAAATATCTAAATATGATACTGCTAAGAGTAGAGAAATATTTAGTCTATTTGATTCTTTCAGGAAAGGATTTGAATTATGATCTATCTGCTTCATATTTTTATCTTAATCGGCATTTACGTTATTCTTTCAGTTTCTCTAAACTTATTAGCCGGTTATACGGGAATCCTTTCCATGGCACATGCAGCTTTCTTCGGAGTAGGCGCCTATGTGGTTGCCTTGCTGGCTCTTAATGTGCATACGCCTTTTATTGTAAATATTGTTATTGCATTCGTAGCAGCCGGCGCTTTTGGGGCTATTGTTGGAATTCCTTCATTGCGAATAAAGGATGATTATTTTATTATCGCAACCTTTGCGTTCCAGATCATCACCTTCAGTGTTTTGAATAATCTTGTTTCTTTTACAGGCGGTCCCATGGGGCTTCCCGGAATTCCGCAGCCCATAATTTTCGGATTGAAGATCGATAATCACTGGAGTTTCTTAATTCTCACAACAATTCTCGCATCCTTTACATATTTTGTCGCAAATAGGATTGTCTCTTCACCTTATGGTCGCATTCTCAAGGCAATCCGCGAAGATGAAGTATTTACTCAATCACTAGGTAAGAATGTAGCAGCTTTCAAAGTGAAAATTTTTATGGTAAGCGCTGCGCTTGCGTCCATTGCCGGAGTTCTATATGCTACGTACATAACCTATATCGATCCCACCAGCTTCACGGTGAATGAATCTATTTTTATCATCTCAATTGTGATCATCGGCGGTGCGGGAAATTTGAAAGGGTCTGTTGTAGGAGCGGTCGTTTTAGTTATGCTGCCGGAATTATTGCGCTTTGTAGGGTTACCCAATTCCGTAGCTGCGAATATAAGGCAAATGCTTTATGGTGGACTTCTGGTTGTGTTTATGTTGTGGCGTCCGCGGGGTTTTATCGGGGAATATAATTTTAACAGAAATAGTGAAAATGAATAATATCTTAGAAATCAAAAAATGTAATAAACATTTTAATGGGATCGTTGCACTCGATAATTTCAACTGCGCGATAAAGAAACAAGAGATCGTTGGTTTGATCGGTCCAAACGGAGCAGGGAAATCAACGCTATTTAATGTCATTACAGGTTTCATTAATCAGGATTTGGGATCAATAGTTTTTAATAATAAAGATATTTCAAAAAAACCAGCATATAAGATCAATAATCTTGGGATTTCAAGAACCTTTCAGGATCTCAGATTGATTCGACAGACGACTGTTATGGAAAATGTTCTCTTATCTTTTAGCAAACAACCGGGAGAGCATCTGGAGAATGTTTTTCTTAGAAATAAAAAAGTAAAAGAAACCGAAGCGGGAAATAGGAAAAAAGCTGTTGAGTTGTTAGATTTTGCGGGTTTAAATGAAAAGTCATATGAACTTGCAAATGATCTGTCTTACGGGCAGCAGAAGTTGCTGAGTATAGTATGCTGCTTGGCTTCTGACCCAAAATTACTTCTTCTCGATGAGCCGATTGCTGGAATAAATCCTGCAATGATCGATGAGATAATCAAGATAATAAAAATGCTTCCTGAAGAAGGCAAATCAGTGATCATCATAGAGCATAACATGGATGCAATTACGGAATTATGTGACAGGGTTATCTTTATGGATGCAGGGAAAAAAATCAGCGAAGGCACTCCAAAAGAAGTGCGGAACGACCCAAAGGTTATTGAAGCTTATTTGGATTAGAGAATTGTATGTTAGAAATTAAAAATATTAAAACCGGCTATGATAAGAAACAAGTGCTGTATGATGTTTCGCTTAAAGTTGCTGATGGTGAGATAGTATCAATTATCGGACCTAACGGTGCTGGAAAATCCACGATTTTAAAAGCAATATGCGGAGTACTGCCTTTGTGGGCTGGAGATATTGTGCTTGATGATCGTTCCATAAAAGGTAATTCAGTTGCTCAAAATATCAAAAATGGTCTTACAATTGCTTCACAGGGAAACAGGGTATTTGATGAACTCACCGTCAAAGATAATCTCGAACTTGGCGGGTATTTGTTACACAAAAATAAATTGCAAAAAAGAATTGAGCAGACTTATGAAATTTTCCCTGTTCTGAAAAAAAGGATGAAGCAGCTTGCCGGCAAATTGAGCGGTGGCGAACAGCAGATGCTTGCTATAGCGAGAGCGTTTGTTCCAGAACCGAAACTCCTGCTGCTCGATGAACCGTCATTAGGATTGGCTCCGAATTTACTGAATGATGTGTTTGAAAAAATTACAGAGATAAATAAAATATCGAATACTTCATTGTTAATAGTCGAACAAAAGGTGAATGAAATATTGAAAATTTCACATAGAACCTATTCGATCAAACTTGGGAAGATCGCATTTGAGGGAAAATCAAAAGAACTGATTGGTAATGCTGAAAAATTAAGAGAATTGTTTTTGTGAAAAATCTACACTAAATACTGAAATATATCTTTCAAAGTATCAAGATAATAATCCGCTCCCTTAAGATATTCTTTTGGGAGCGTTGTTGCAATGGCTGCAACCTTTATCCCTGCATTCTTCCCTGATTCGATACCAAGCGGAGCATTTTCAACAACCAAACATTCATCCTTCTCCAATCCCAGTTTTTTCCTGGCGATCTCATAAGGATCCGGATTCGGCTTTGCTCGTGGAATGTCATCCCCGGTTATGATCACATCAAAAAGTTTTAACTCATTTTCAGAAAGTGCGTGATTCATGTTCTTTTTGGCACACGCAGTTACCAATGCAAGTGTGTATCCATCTTTATGAAGTTTCAGTAGAGTTTCTTTTGCTTCGGGATAAAATTGCACATCTACGATCGAGCGGTAATAGGCACGTTTTGTTTCGATAAAATCGTGACGCTGCTCTTCAGGGATTTCAATGCCTGCTTCTTCTATCAGGAGTGGCAGAATTTCTCGTGAGCTTCTTCCTTCATGAAGAAGGACGGTGAGTTCTTGGACCTCACCGCCCAATCTGTGAAACATTTCATGCCAGGCAAGAAAGTGAAAATGAAGAGTATCGACAATCACACCATCAAGATCAAAGAGAATGGCTTTAACCGGCATCTAAGTCTGTGCTACTCCTTCTTCTTATCACAAAGGAGAAAAGCAATAGTAAATAGAATAAGAGTATTGGCAAAGTGAATGAAATTAATACCCTTGGTCACTCCAAGGAAAGGAACAACATTGAATAGTCCCATGATAAAAGCAAAGATAACCATGAGCACAGCGAGAATACCGCAAATCCATGCAAGTATTTTCATGCGACCCCCTTATGTTTTTTTTGATGCTTTTGCATCATTTATTTATTTAACATTTGCTTTGCAAGATTAAGAAATTGTTGAGCTTCTGTGCTGTCAGGTTCAACCTCGAGCCATTTCTGTGCGTATGAGACAAGATCAGCATAGTTCTTAGTATTGCTCAAACAATAGCAAAGGTACTTAAGTGCTTCAAGCTCTGTAGGATCAACAGTGACGACTTTTTCATAATATATTGCTGCCTCAGTATAATCTTTTTGATTGAAATGCATATCTGCAATATTATAGAGCAATTCCTTATTACTCGGATCAATCTCAATAGCTGTTATTGCATAGTTCATTGCTGCTTCAGTATTTCCGAGCTTGATTTCTCCGACCCAGATATTATAGAGCCAGTCAATATTTTGAGGTTCTAAATTATGAAGAACTATAAAATATTCAACCGCTTTTTCATAATTGCCTTGATTGAAATAGGTTGTCGCAATTCTATTGAGAGCGAAAATGCTTTCCTTGTCTTTATCATAGATTTGAAGATAAACATCCAAAGCTTTATTAATAGAATCTGCACGCACGTAGGTGTCACCGAGAAGTTCAAAGGTTGCCATACTGTCAGGTTCTATTTCATGAGCTTGATTCAGTTTGAGAATGGCTTCAGAAAAATTCTGTTCTTTCAATTCTTCAAGTCCTTGATTGTGGAGCTGGCTCCAGGTTGAAAGGTATATTATATTAACTTCTTTTTCCTTGCTCGGATCGGCTTCTAACGCTTTTTTTGCGTATTGAT
>JAVCDK010000022.1 GCA_030765865.1 Candidatus Celaenobacter antarcticus
GACAAGTATGACGCGGGGATCCTGTTATATCAGGAAGTGAAATATTTCATTACGCCTAAATTAAAGAACTATATCCGCCTTTGCCAGTATCATACTGACGATATCATCTTGTATATGTACGAGAACGATCTGGACGGAATAATGCTCAACTCTCAGTTCAAGGGGGATGGTGTTTTCGGATATATACTTTTAAAATATGATATTGGGCCACAACTGTCATTACAGGCAAAATATGCCGAGAAGATCTGGAAAGAGAAACAGATTAAAAGATCAAGACAGATAAAATTCCAGGTTGAAACAAGTTTCTGATAACAAGCGCTCTGGAACGGGTAAGGAAAAAATTGACACATATTCATAAACTTAGCTTCTCAACTTATAATATTATTTAGGAGGCACACATGAAAAAAGTGCTTTTACTTATTGTATGTCTGCTTTTTGTGAGCAGCCTGTATGCTTTTAGGGCGGGAACCACGTCTCTTGGTGGAACTGTAGCTTATGTGAGCTACAAATATAACGAAGACGCTAACCCAATCAATGTTATTATTATTAATCCTGCCCTTAGTTATTTTCTCATGGACAACATTGCGGTCGATGGTCTCTTTGAATATGTTAATGCGAACAGTGACGACATGGATGATCCCGAAACCGTGATGAAAATCGGTGTTGGTGGACGCATTTTCTTTGGCAATCTTTATGGAGGAGCTGGAGTACTTTTCACTTCAGAAAAGCATACTGGCGAACCAGGAGGAACATATTTAAGAATTTATGGCGGCTACCTTCTTCCCATCGTTGAAAATGTGTACCTTGATATAGCAGGAATGTATCAGATGGGCATGGGTAAATATAGTGGCGACGACTATGACGAGCAAGACAATAAAGGAGCAGAATTAGTCGTTGGGGCTGGTATAGAAGTATTTTTTGATACTGGCAGATAAATAAAATATTTCTTTGGATTTAGGCGGCAGGTGATTTCATTTGCCGCTTTTTTATTCGAAAAACTTGCCGGAAATATCACACCAAATTTCTCTATTACTATGTTCAGAGTGCGAAGACCTCAATCCGTAATAGTAAGAAAACAGAGAGTCCCGATGTTCATCTGGGGGCTCCTTCTCGCGGCAGCAATATTCGGTTTACTTCAAACAAAATATTGTCACAAGCAGCTTGATAAATATCTGGAAGTGAAGGAGATCAAGATAGAGACAGAAGCTCCCACCTATTGCCAAGTTTATTTTGAGATTGAGAACAAAGCGGGTTTTCAGATTAAAAGGCGCGTGATCGTACGGGTGTTTCACAAAAATCTGGAGCTTGGCTCAAAGATGATTTACGGGGTTTTCGAGACAGAAAGAACAAAGGGCTTTCTTACCACTATTGAATTCCAAGAAAAGGTTCTCAAGGGTGGTGAAGGCATAGATGAAGTCTCAGTAAGATTCTACGACTGACCATATCACGCATCAACAGGGAGAGTAATTTTAAACTGGCATTCGTCATCGCCAAGAAAAATGCTTTTTAGCATCTCGATCTCAACTGGTTTTTGCAGGATTGTTTCCCAGATATTTTTATAAAATCCAGCACTACAATAGCAGTAGTTTGAAGGTATGCTTTTACCTAACTTTACTGCATCCCGAATTCTTGGGCAGTGGCAGTAAATCTCTCTACGTTTTTCGGGGTCTTTTTCATCCAGGTATTGTTTAAGGTAACCACTTTTTGGAATTTTTGCAACAATGATTGTATTTCCTTTTTTGAATCCTGCAACACCCCAACCCCGGCGCTCCACTTCCGCGATCATTTTCTCGTCTAGTTTCAACACATTGCTAAGAAACCTCTCGAATTTCTCCTGCAATTTTCTATGAACGAGATCGACATCCCTTGTTTCTGCGTAGAGCTGCTTAAATTCTTCGAGCTCTGATTGAGGGTAATGGCACGCACTCTCAAGCAGGATTTTTCGGACTTCACTGTCATCCACAAATCTTTCAAGCCTATCCAGCGCGTGTTGCGTCCAGGATATGATATCTTCCGGGTTTGATTTTGAATTAAGACCTTCAGCCCCTTCCGTTACTTTTTGGGCTGTTTCCTCATCGGAGAACCGAGTAATATTTTTATGGAATTTGTTTAGCCAGTCGGTTTCGAAATCAAAATTTTCTGACATAATAAAAAAGACCTCTTGTATTTTTTAGCAAGTATACATACGGACACAGAAGGTCAAGAAAAACAGGCTTTATAGTTAATTCGTGTAATTTCTGTTTTTATTTCGGGTTTTACAATGACAAGAATCCGCCACAAGGACGGACGAGAGAGTTTATTTTTTCGGGGTACTAAGATATTATCTATTGAACTCCTCAAAGGTATCCATATACTTTTTAAGAATGTTTGACCTGCTGTGATGGCGTAGTTTTTCTTTTGCCTTTTCCTCAATCTGTCGGACGCGCTCACGTGTAATATCGAAAATATGACCCACTTCTTCGAGGGTACGAGGAGTTTGGTCGCCAATGCCGAAGCGCAGTTTGATAACGCGGCGTTCCCGCTTGGTGAGTGTGGAAAGCACTGCCTCGACCTGCTTTCTGAGCAACGTTCTCTCGGCAATCTTCTCGGGGGAGATCATATTGTCATCTTCGATAAAATCGCTGAGGGTGGTATCTCCATCCTCATCACCAACTGGTTTGTCAAGCGAGACAGGGCGCTTTGCGACAGTCATAATGCTTTTTACTTTTTCCACAGGGAGGTCCAGTTCTTGTGCGATTTCTTCGGGATAGGGCTCGCGCCCGAGCGCCTGCACCAACTTGTTGTGAGCACGGTTCACCTTGTTGATCGCCTCTGCCATATGGACAGGCACACGTATAGTTCGAGACTGGTCTGCGATTCCCTTTGTGATGGTTTGGCGAATCCACCAGGTGGCATAAGTTGAGAATTTATATCCCTTGTGATAATCGTATTTTTCTACGGCACGAATGAGACCGATATTTCCTTCCTGAATAAGATCAAGGAAGCTGAGCCCACGATTGTTATATTTTTTTGCAATGCTGATTACAAGACGAACATTTGCTTTTATGATATCATTTTTTGCCTGCTCTTTTTCACCCTGAGCTTTGCGAATGTTCTCCATAAGACGCTTGAGTTCTTCTGCGGTCATGCGGGTTTCGAGCTCTACCCTGCGGATCTTTCTCCGGTTGTTTTTGATTTTTCGAAGAGCGTCCATAAAAATGTGTGGATCGAGCCCGGTAAATTCAGCAACTTCATTAAAATCTTTTTTTCCTTTTTCTGCTTTTCTGCCCAGAGTACATATCTTTGCGGTGCTATAGCCCCTTATGTTGCTAACAGCGCCTATGCGTTTGAGGCTGACGTTGATGCGACCAAGCAAGCTGTTGATCCTGTAAATAAGTCGCCGGATCATCATGTCTGTGAAGCACAACTCTTCAAAAAGTGACATTATATGATCGCGGTTCTCTTTGATCTTCTCACCGACAGACTGAGTTTTACTGAATCGTTTAGATGGTTTTTTGTTGATGATCTTCTCGATCTCATCAGAGCGATCAAGAGCTTTTTTTGTTTGTTCATCAAGCAGGCATATAAGACGTTCGTTATTTTCTTTATCAAACCAACTACCGAATTCTATCTTCAATATCTGGTCTATTTTGATCTTGCTTTCACGGTAGCGTTTGATCACATTTTGAAATTCACGGAGACTGCTTCCGCAATTAAGGGTCATCTTGTTGATGGTAGTCTGTGCGTCCTCGATCCTTTTTGAAATGTGGGCCTCATCCTCAGGCGAGAGCAATGGAACTTTTCCCATATCCTTCAGGTACATTCGGACAGGATCGTCGTAAAAACTTATTTTAACTGATGCTTTTTTTGGTTTCGGAGCACGCTTTCTTTTGCGGATACCGCCCTTCATGGTTTGATCGAGAATCTCGAGTCCGGCATCCTTCAGGTCATTAAAAATATCATCAATTTTATCTAAAAAAATCGGATTCTCCGGAAGCAACTGATTTATTTCATCATAGGTGATGAAACCTCTCTCGTTCCCGCGTTGTTTTAATTCTTCAATAAATTCACTTATTGTCTTCATAAAGTCTCCGGGCACCCAAACAAAAACTTAGCTTAAAAGTTTCTTTACAGTACCGCCTTTAAAGTCCTTCTTTAATTGATTTATTTTATGCATAATAGCTTTCTTCTCTAGAATCTTTTCTTCATTATCTGGATGTTTAATAATATATTCATTAAGCGCCACTAAGTCAACATTTAACTTTCTGATTTGCAAGCCGGTCAGCATTTTTTCAAAATTATTTCTGGAAAATGGCAGTTCGTTGAACAGAAGGTCAGAAATGAAATCAGCATCTTCTGGATCAAAATAATCCAGGAGATGGGCTCCCTTTTCAGCAAGAATATCGGAATTTTCTTCGGTTTTGAAAAGTTTAAACAGCTTCCTGATAAGAGGATGAGTAAAATAATCAACCTCAATATCATCGAAATAATCCGCGCACTGCTCTGGATAAGAAAGAATTAGTTTTATGATATCTTTTTCTTCATGATAAGGATCAACGTGCAGGTTAAGCGGGTTTTTTGGCTTCCATGATTTTTTCTTGAGCGCCTGTAATGACCTGAAGATGTTCGTTTCGCTCACCCCGAAAAGGTTTGCACATTCCTGCACATAAAGCTCTTTTTGCACAGGATTTTCGATCACACCAAGGAATGTGATAACATCATTAAGGGCTTTTCTCTTGTTATCGAGATTTTTTTCAGCATGCCTTATTTCAAAGATGAAATTGTAGAATGTTTTTGCATCATCGATATAATCACGAAGCGCACCAGCGCTGTTTTCTTCGAGGAAGTCATCTGGATCGGTGTTGGGTGGAAGGATGATAAATTTTGGGAAAACAGACCGAGTGATAAATATATTAATAGCGCGTGCAGCGGCTTCTTTACCTGCGCTGTCGCTATCATAAAGGATGTAAATATTTTTTGTATATCTGGAAAGAAGTTTGACCTGTTCTTCTGTAAGCGCAGTTCCCAAGCTCGCAACCACATTCGTAAATCCATGGTGCCAGAGTGCTATCAGGTCAATGTTGCCCTCAACCAAAAGGGCAGAATCGTTTTTGATGATCGAATCCTTTGTCTGGTAGAGCCCATAGAGGTGTTTTCTTTTTTGAAAGATTGGGGTTTCCGGCGAGTTCAGATATTTTGCACCCCGGTCATCGTCTTCTTTATATATTCGGCTTCCAAAAGCGATCACCTTACCGTCCGAACTATACACAGGAAACATGATCCTTTCAAAAAATTTGTCCCGAAGGTTGCCATTTGAGCGTGTAAACAATCCGCATTTGGTGAGTACCTCTTTTGAAAATCCCTTCTTGATCAGATGAGCGTGAAGCCCGGCTTGTGTTTTTAGAGCCAGCCCAAGCTTAAAGGTCGTGATGTCTTCGTCCGAGACGTTTCTCGATTTCAGATATGCAAGCCCATCATTATCTTTGGCGGTGAGATTATTTTGATAATACCGCAGTACGGATTCATATATTCCATAGAGAGAGTTGTATAAGCTCTTATCTTCTTTGGACTGTTCCTTGTAAGCCGGGAGTTTTATCCCGACCCTGTCTGCGAGTTTTTTGACCGCTTCGGTAAAAGTGATCTTTTCATATTCCATAAGAAAAGTGAAGATGTTTCCACCCTTTCCGCACCCGAAGCATTTAAATATCTGCAGGCGTGGAGAGACCAAAAAAGAAGGTTTTGTCTCATTATGGAATGGGCACGGCGCCGTATAATTCGCACCACTTCTTTTCAGGGGCACGTATTCCCCGATCACATCTACAATACTATTTGCAGAGCGTATATCGTCGAGAAGATTTTGGTCGTATCGCATGACTTTAATTAAAAAAGGTATAAATTTTATGCAAGTTTCATGAACATAGTTTGTACATGAATTGTTCTTCCCATGACCTAGAACACTATTTCTTTATTTTGATTTTTACAAATTTTCGCTTTTACTCATAAACTTATTATTAATCCTCGGGGAATGTTCTTACAGCGTTAAAAACTATTTTATCCCCGTTAGAAGAAAAAACAGGATTTCTCCCTTTAGCAAGCCATTTTTGTTCTGTTCCGTCACTATTCATTATTCTAATACCACCAAAGACTATTTTTGTACCATCATTTGAAATCATTGCACAACCCCCTTCACCTAAATCAGTTATTTCAGTTCCCTCTTCATTAATGATAAAAATATGATCATTGGCTGAAAATACAATTTTGCTTCCATCCATTGACATAGAAATAAAATTATAGTCTAAGTGACCATTAAAAATACAATTGTTATTCTCACCATTTGTTCTAACAGAATATAATCCATAATTTTCTCCACTAAATTTATAATAAACTCTCTCTTCATTAATGGAAATTACTGGGTAATAATATCGAGATATATTAATATTACTAATAATCTCATATTTATTATCTCCCTTTTCATCCATAATTGATATTGTATAAATACTATCTGATATTGTTGTATAAACAATTTGACTACCGTCTGAGGAAAAGTGAGGATATATTTCGTAAATCTCTGGTGAATCTGTAAGGTTAATTAGGTTGTTTCCATCAATGTTCATAATATAAATATCACTAAGACTTTTTTCTATTGAATAAGCTGCAAAGGTAATTTTTATAAAATCTAAAGAATCTGTGCAAATTGAAGGTAATGCAGAATGAACCAATAACGAATCTGTTAGAGCTTTATAATCTGTTCCATCCAAATTCATAGACCAAATTCCTTTTTCTTCACGATTCACAATTATTTTCGTATTATCAGGAGTAAATTGAACATTCTCTGCTCTCTCCTTAATAATATAATTTAAACTATCACTGGTAGAATTTATTGTAGCAATCCAATCTTCTTGCCAATCTCCTTCACCTTCGTATGGATTTGTACAAGAAAATAAATATATAGTTGCAAGAAGTATAATAATTAATTGAATTATTTTCATAACACTACCTCTATTTATTTAAGGGATAATTAATAATTTAAAATATTACATTCATATTATTTACTATAATCAATAAGTTCAATATTCATATTTTTAACAAATCCTTTGTCCACATCTTTATAAGAATCAGATGATACAATTGCAGGAACAGCAACATATAGAAAAGGTAGCATTTTAGGAACTACTTTACTAAAGTAAAATCTCATTTCATTTTTAAGTTCTCCGAGCTGTTCGGATGTCATATCCTTACTTATACTTTCACTAAAAAGGGGTTCCAGATATGAACATTCAAAATATCCTACAGGCGTTTTTACTGTTTCTTGTTCCTTTACTTCATTCCATCTTGTTGTAGACCCATATACTTTTATGATATTTGTAGTCTCCTGAATTTTTTCATATACTTTTGTGTCATTTAACAGTACTGGTTCCTGCTTATTACCTTCTTCATCATAACCAAAAAGGTCAAGCAGAGTCATAGTTTTTAAATCAACAAGCATGTGCACTTCATTACCTTCAAATTTTTCCACAATCCATACGCCCCCTCTTTCTTCCTTTGTCACTTCAAGTTCAACTTCCGTATTATTCTTATCATCTCCAATAATCTTGTATTCAACCCTGTCTCCTACTTTTAAGTCTTTTCCAAATTGATATCTTGCTGACCATTGTAGCATAGCTGCCAACTGTTCCTGTGCTTCCTTTTCTATCGCTACATCTTCTTCATAGTCCCAATCCTGTGCAGTCAAAATATTGTTACTGCTTATGAAAAATGGAATTATTAAGTTTACAATTAAGCAGTAACGCAAAAGCTTGCTAATAGGTTTTCTTACCATTTTTAACATTTATCCTACGTTTGTTTCTTTATATTTTATTCATGATTTGCAAAAATGATGTTATATATAATTTTGTCAAATTAAATTTTTCATTATTGCTTATCCTTTTATATTCCATTTCAAATAAAATCTGCAAATCCTTTTTTATAAACGTTTCGATCCCTATGCAATATATTTTGATATATTGATATTTTACATTAAAAACACCACAGTCACGCCGTCTCCGCCCTCCTGGAGCGGGGCTGAGGCAAACTCTTTGATGCGTCTGTCGTTTTTCAAATGCTCCCGGATCTTCCGCCTGAGTTGCCCAGTGCCCTTTCCGTGCAAGATTCTAACTTTTGGATAATTTAACAGTATAGCTTTGTCAAGATACTTATCTAATTCAAAACGGGCTTCATCAAAAGTTAAGCCCATAAGATTGAGTTCAAAAGCAAAATCGTGGTCGATATCAGCATGAATGGAAATATCCGTATCGTCCTTATGCTCAACGTGTTCTTTACCCTTCGGAATTTCATATAGGTCAGTTTTTTTCACGTTGTAGTTCAATCCTTCAGCAAGAACGCGAGCAGTATTTTTCTCAATAGAATGCACTTTCCCAACCAGTTTTAACAGTTTGATATAAACCTCTTTACCAACGAAGATTTCTTTAGCCGGAATGAATTCGATATCAGAAAGCTCATCCTGTTTTTTTTCAATTGCAGTTCTTTCTTGTGAGATTCTATTTTTAATGTCATGTACTTTATCGTGATCTATATTTTTTTTAGCCCGAAACTGTTTTTTCAACTTGTCAATTTCTTGATTGAACTCCCGCTGTAATTGTGAGAGATATTCCTCAGAATCCCTGAGCGCCTTCTGCTTTCGTTCTTTTTCAATTTCCTTCCAGTTTTGCTCTTTTTTGTTCAAGGATTCCAATTGCTGTTCAAGAAGTTTGTTCTTAAGATCGAATTCATATAACTTTTGCGAAAGGTGGATTCTCTGCTGCTCAGTTTTTTTAAGAAGCTCGCTCAATTGCAGACTTTTCTGGTCAATAAGTTCCCGGGCTCGAGCTACAATATTTTCAGGGGAATGGTATTCTTTTGCAATATCCAACGCATAGCTGTTCCCCGGAAATCCGAGATCGAGCTGATAGGTTGGTTGCAGTTTTTCCTGATCAAACCGCATTGAGGCGTTTTCACAAAGGGGATGCTCCGAAGCAAAAATCTTGAGTTTATTCAAATGGGTAGTAATGATCACCTTTGATTTCTTGGCGATGAGTGCTTCCATGACGGATTGTGCAAAAGCAGCGCCCTCTTCGGGATCAGTGCCGGTTCCAAGCTCATCGATGAGCACAAGCGAAGACTCATCCGCGTCATCAAAAATTGCATTCAGCTTCTTAATATGAGAGGAAAAAGTGCTGATCGAGTCCTCGATGGATTGTTCATCGTTGATGTCCGTGAAAAACGAAGTAAATATCCCGACCTGAGATTCCTCGACAGGGATCATCAAACCCGAAAGAGCCATCATTGTAAGAAGTCCGGTTGCTTTCAACGTAACGGTTTTACCTCCTGTATTCACTCCGGAAATAACGATTCCACGGAATTCATCTCCAATATGCAGAGTGAATGGAATAATATTATTAGGATTTTTTATACTACTAAAAAGGAGCGGGTGCCGTGCATTTTTCAAACTCAAACGAGAATCGTCTATAATTTGTGGCATATGGGCATGAATACTTACGCAATAAAGTGCGCAGGCATTTAAGAAATCGACCTTCTGAAGAGAGTTAAGATTTTGCCACAACCCTTCTTTTTGATTTTTTAGCTCATTGTAGAGTTCTGTGAGAATTCTATGGATTTCCTGTTTCTCTTCTTCGGAAAGCGTATTTAGAGAATTGTTGAGTTCCATTACCGAGAGGGGCTCCACGTAGAATGACGCTCCCGTTTTTGAGCGTCCGTGCACAATGCCTTTCATTTGAGTGACACCACCCTCGCGAACCGGGATCACATAACGCTCATCCCGAAAGGTAACAACCTTATCCTGAATAACATTTTCGTAATCTTTTTTATCGAGAATGCTCTCCAGCTCGGAATAAATTCTCTTTCTGGTTTTCTGTTTATTCCTTCGCAAGGAAGATAAAATTGGGCTTGCTGTATCTTTGATTTCCCCACCGGCGTCGAATATCTTATCAAACCGTTTTTCCAGTTCCCCCATTTCGATGAGCCCGGCAATAAGCGAATGCAGCTCAGGAAAATTTTCGGGAACGATATCTTTATCTTTCTTAAGTGTATTAGCGATTCGGATATTGCTTCCAAACATAAGAAATTCGTCGATATTGAACTGCTCGTATCTGCCAAAATATTCAAACAGATATTCTGTATCTTCAAGCCCGGAAAGTGCAAAATGATGGCTTTGTTCGAGGTAATTGAAGACGTCTTGCAGTTCGGAAAGTTTCTTTTCTACGAGTGATTTTTTTCTAAGCGGAGCGAGATTTTCCACAAGCCGTTCTCCCAGGGGAGACACACAATATGAGGAAATCAAAGCTTTTACTTTATTGAATTCCAGTTCGTCAAAAGCGTTCTTCATGAAAGTGGAGAAACGGCGTCCGTTACGTCCTTCTGGAGTTTATATTGTAGCTTTAAAAGTTCCTTATAATAGGAGATGTTACGGATTTGGGAGTCAAGCTTGGTCGCTTCAAGAATTCGAGCGATTTTCTCATTGCTCCATTCCACAAAAGGTGCGTTTGTAATGGTTGTCTGGGTTTTTTCCTGAAGAGGGAGTATTTGTATGAAGAGCGAGAGCAGAAAGATCACGATCATTGCCTGGAAGCAGCCAAGAATAAATCCAAGCAGCTTGTCCAGCAAGCTTAGATGGAGCGCTTTAGCCACCCTCTTTAGGATTTTTACAATGATGGCAATGATAACCATCACGATCAGAAAAATCACAACCCCGCCAAGTATGTGCGAGGTTTTTACCGAAAAATGGAAGGTGTTCTGAAAGAAAACGGAAAATGCAGGACCCAGCCGGATCGCAAGTATCAGTGCTACGATCCATCCGATGAGACGGGCGCTTCCTTTGATGAATCCTGATATAAAACCAAAACCCCCGAAAACAAGAATGATTCCGAAGGTAATGATATTAATAATATCCATTAAGGTTTACGTAAAATTATCGAAACACATTAGCGCGAACGAAATCTAAAACTATTACGTTTAAGTTTACGTAAAGTTGCCTTGAGCTCTCTGCGCTTTTTATCGCTGGGCTTTTCGTAATAACGGTTCTTCTTGATATCAGAAAGAACGCCCGAGCGCTGCACCTTCCGGTTGAAGCGGCGAAAAGCACCTTCAAAGCTCTCGTCTTTACCAACTACAACTTTGGTCACTAGATATCACCTCCGGTAAATTTATATATAAAAAACAAAACAGTGATTTTCTATGTCAACCTTTGCGGTGATATTTATTATGAAAACATATAGGTCAAAGGTTTTCCTTTGGAAAAACTGAGATTCTATTCCACAATTTCAATACTCTCAATAATAGCATCCTGAAGCGGTCTGTCTGCAGGGTTTGTATCCACAACAGAGATGGCGTTCACAACATCCAGCCCCTCGATAACTTCTCCAAAAACGGTATATTCTCTATCAAGGAAGGGGTAGCCACCGAGAGTCTTATAGATTTCTCTTTGTTCGTCAGTGTATTTGAATCCCTTTCTTTCCTCGACCATAGTCATTTCATCTTCAGTCCAGGGGCGTCCTACAACGATATAGAACTGCGAGCCGGAGGAGCGTTTCTGCGGGTTAACCCGGTCTCCCTGGCGTGCTGCTGCGAGCGCGCCCTTTTTGTGGATAAGGTCTTTGCGGAATTCAGCCGATACTGTATAACCGGGACCGCCTGCACCAAGCTGTTTTTGGGGCATCGCACCTTTTGAGTCCGGATCACCTGCCTGTATCATAAAACCGGCAATAACCCTGTGGAAGAGCGTGCTATCATAGAAACATTCCTCGACCAATTTAAGAAAATTATCTCTATGCTGCGGCGTGTCATTATAGAGCTTGATTGTGATATCGCCATAATTCGTGTGCATTTTTACTATCGGGTCTTTCACGATCTCCTCTTCTGCTTGTTCGTTATCCTGTGCAAAAAGGAATCCGCCGCAGGAAAGCAGAACGATCGAGATGACACCTGCCAGAACTAATCGGAAGATTTTCATTATAATGAACTCCTTTTCATTGTGATTGGGAGGTTTATAAAAATTAAGCACAGGGTGTCAAATTTTACTTAACATAGATCGAATCAGGAAAAAGTTGACAGCTTCGATATGTAAAGATTGTCACATCTGAACATAAAAGTTCGAAGAGTAACTATGAATGTAAATATCGAATGCAGAATTTTGCACACAGAAGAAGAATTTTCCAGATGGAATGAATTTGTAGCATCGACCAGCGCATGCCCGATCATTCAATCCTATGAATGGGGTGAATTCAAGCGGATATCCGGATGGGTGCCGATCAGAATTGCCGTTATTGAGAACGGCAGTATCGTCGGTGGCATTTCCGTTCAGAAGCGGAAAATCCCACATATTGGCAAATGCCTTTTCTATGCACCTCGCGGACCCGTCATTGATGTAACAAAACGTGAGTATTTTTCTGTTTTGGTGAATAAAATTTCTGAAGTTGCAAAACAGCATAACGCGATTGTCCTGAAGATCGATCCTGAAATTGATGAAGATGACGAAACAGCACTAAGTATTTTGCATGAGTATAATTTCGATTTTGTAAAAAAACAGATCCAGCCACGAGCAACATACTTTCTCGATTTGACCAAATCTCTTGAAGATATTCTCGCGGGCTGTGAATCCAAAACTCGGTACAATATTCGCCTTTCACTGAAAAGGGGAGTAGAAGTAAAAGAGGAAACCTCACTGGAAGGCGTCAGGAAATTTTATGATATTTATGAGACTACTGCAAAACGCGACACCTTTATAATTCATAATTTTGAATATTACAAGCAAGTGATTACACTCATGGCAGACAAGGGCATGGTGCGTTTATTCCTTGCCTATTATGACAACGTTCCTGTTGCAGGAGTGTATATCTTTGCGTTCGGGCAAAAAATATGGTACATGTACGGAGCTTCGTCGAATGAATATAGAAACGTCATGCCGAACCAGGCACTTCACTGGCATGTGATACAATGGGCAAAGCAACAGGGTTACAAAATTTACGATCTCTGGGGAGTACCGGCTCATCCCCGCGAAGGACATCCGTTGTATGGCGTGTATCGTTTTAAAAAAGGATTTGGTGGTGAGTTCAGGAAATTCATCGGCATGCACGACTATGTGTTCAAGCCCTTCTGGTATAAAATCATGAACAGCGGGATAAAAACCTATGTCTCGGTGCGCAGTCTTATCAAAAAAGGCAAAATATCCGATTCGCTGGAAGAATAATGATACTACAAAAAATTCTTGAAAACCTGGAAGATTATACTGAGCTCGGCAACAAGCCCACCCGTGATATTGATATATCCGGCATCTCTTTTGACACACGGAATCTCGAAAAGGGTGACCTCTTCGTCGCGATAAAGGGAATTGATGCAGATGGGCATAAGTATATAAATAAAGCTATCGAAAAAGGGGCTTCAGCAGTCCTCTTTGAAGATGAGACACACAAACTACAGGATAAAAACATTCCCTTTATAAAAGCGAGAAATTCCAGAGAAGCATTAGCTCGCATCGCTGCAGCATTTTACGGATTCCCCGCAAGAAAGCTGAAAATTATTGGCGTGACAGGTACTGATGGCAAAACGACCACCTCGACACTCATTCATCATATCCTGAATGAAACAGGACACAAAGCCGGATTGATCACTTCGATAAATGTTATAATTGGAGATAGAGTATTCCAAACAGGATTTCATACAACGACACCCGACGCACTTTCAATTCAAAAATATCTGGCAGAAATGGTTGCTGCAGGAACTGAATATGCCGTGATAGAAACTTCATCACACGGACTTGCTCAATATAGAGTGGAAGCATGTGAATATGATATTGCTGTTTTGACAAATATAACATCCGAGCATCTGGATTTTCATAAGTCCAGGGAAGAATATATACATGCAAAAGCTCATTTATTTGAGCTTCTTTCTTTATCATACAAGAAGAACAACGTTCCTAAAATAAGTGTGCTCAATTATGATGATCCGTCGTACAGCACTTTAACAAAATATGATGCCGATCAGCATTTTTCTTTCGGACTGAGTAATAAAGCAGATTTTTGGGCTGATAAGATTTTGCACAATGAAACCAAGTTAAAATTCAATGTCCACACACCGATAGATGAATTTGAAATTGCAAGCCCTCTTCTGGGAGAATATAATGTGTATAATATCCTCGCAGCGGTTACTGTTGCATATTCGCAGAACATTCCCAAAGATAGAATCATCTCAGCAATTGATTCATTACAGAACATAAAGGGTAGGATGGAACTCATTCCACACACGCATGGGGACTTTAATGTGATAATTGATTTTGCCCATACTGCAAATGCGCTTGAGCAAGCACTCCGATCAGTTCGCGTATTTACAAAGAACCGGATTCATGTTGTATTTGGGAGTGCTGGGCTTCGGGATATTCAGAAGAGAAAAGAAATGGGCATCATCGCAGGAAAACTTGCTGACAAGATTTACATCACTGCAGAAGATCCACGCACAGAATCTGTGGAAGCAATCATAGAAGAGGTAGCCACGGGCTGTGCGCAGGAAGGAAGAAAAGAAGGCATAGATTTTTTTATGGTCCCGGACAGAGAGGAAGCAATAGAAAAAGCGATAATTTCTGCACAGGATGGAGACACGGTCATCACGTGTGGAAAGGCACATGAAACGACAATGTGCTACGGTACGCATGAGCTTCCCTGGAGCGAATATCTGGTTGTGCTAAATGCACTAAAAAAGAGAGAATTAATGTTGACAGAGAATCCGGCAGTTAAAAAAGAGTAAACTATGATAGTTGGAATTGGTACAGACCTTGTTGAGGTTGAACGAATAAAAAAAGAGTTGGTTTCTCACGGCGAAAAATTCATAGATATGCTTTACACTGAGAAAGAGAGAACCTATTGTACTAGAGCCGAAAATCTTGCAATTCAGGCACAATGTTTTGCAGCCCGGTTTGCTGCAAAAGAAGCATTTCTGAAAGCTCTTGGTTCGGGTTTGCGCGGCGGCTTGAAATGGAAGGATGTTGAGGTTATTAATAACGAACTTGGTAAACCGGAGATCCGAATACGGGATACTGCAAAGAAGATTTGTGAAAACGCCGGAATTAACGGAATTTTCTTATCCCTTTCCCATACGAAGGACTCTGCAATTGCAGTAGTAGTTTTAGAAAAAATAAATTGAAATCGGAGGAATGAATGCAGAAAATACTTGTCACTGGAGCTGTAGGTCAAATTGGTTCTGAGCTCATAATGGAATTACGAAAAAGATATGGTAATAATAATGTGGTTGCTGGTGTTCACAGAACCCAGCCGGGGGAAAAGTTAACAAATTCCGGTCCTTGCGAAACAGTCGATTGTACAAATGTTGAACAATTAAATAGTGTGGTGAAAAAGTATAACTTCGATACGATTTACCACCTGGCTGCAATTCTCTCTGCGGTTGCAGAGGAAAAACCAAATCTCGCCTGGAACGTGAACATCAACGGACTGTACAATGTACTGGAAGTAGCTCGTGAACAAGGTTGTGCTGTTTTCACCCCCAGCTCGATCGGCGCATTCGGAGAATCTACACCGCTCGACAATACACCCCAGGACACGATTCAAAGACCAAGCACCATGTACGGCGTCACCAAAGTTGCCGGAGAACTGCTCTGCGATTATTATTTTAAACGATTTGGAGTGGATACGCGGGGTGTTCGATATCCCGGTATCATCTCAAACGAAACGCTTCCTGGCGGTGGCACGACAGATTATGCGGTCGAGATTTATTACGAAGCCATCAAAAATAAAAAATATACATGCAACCTGGGCAAAGGAACATACCTGGATATGATGTATATGCCCGATGCGATAAAAGCCGCAATAGATCTCATGGAAGCCGATCCTGCAAAGCTGAAGCACAGAAATGCCTTTAATGTAACGACAATGAGCTTTGACCCGGAAAAGATCGCAGCATCGATAAAGAAGATCATTCCCGAATTTGTGTTGAATTATGATGTCGATCCTGTTCGCCAGGCAATTGCAAATTCATGGCCAAATTCCATGGACGATTCCGATGCCCGTGAAGAATGGGGCTGGAATCCGGAATATGACCTCGAAGCAATGACAAAAGACATGCTCGAAGTATTATCAAAAAAATTAAAATAAGCATATAAAAAATATATCTGGAGGAATAAATGCCAGTAAACAGATTAAAAACTGCGCTTGAAAAGGAGTTGAAAGAGTTAAGAGAAACCGGCAGAGATAAAGGCGCCGAAATGGTCATTACAGACGTGATAAAACCGGAAGGCAAGTTTGGTCCACGTTTTTGCATCAAAGGAGCTGGAGATAAAAAGTTCATTAAGATGAACTCAAATTCCTATCTTGGAATGTCACTTAATCCCGAGGTAATAAAAGCTGAGGGAAAAGCTGCTGAAAAATATGGTGTTGGACCCGGTGCGGTGCGTTTTATCAGCGGTACCTATACTCCACATATCGAATTGGAAAAGAAACTTGCAGAATTCCACGGAAGAGAAGCAGGTATGATATTCAGCTCTGCGTATGTGACAAGTCTGGGTGTGATATATCCATTAATGACCAAGGAAACGGTGGTGGTCAGCGACGCGCTGAATCATAACTGTATCATCCAGGCGATCCGGCTGTCCCGCCCGGCAGCAAAGCTGATCTGGAAGCACAATAATATGGAAGACCTGGAAGCACAATTGCAGGAAGCTGTCGGAAAAGGTAAACGCTGCATGGTAATTACTGACGGCATCTTCAGCATGCGCGGTGATAATGCCCCGCTTGATAAGATCGTAGAATTGTGCGATAAATATGATGATAAGTTCGAAGAAGGTGTTGTTTGTATTGTTGATGATTCCCACGGTGTCGGAGCACTCGGTAAAACCGGACGTGGAACCGAAGAATATTTGAATACAAAGGTTGATGTGCTGGTTGGAACCATGGGTAAAGCATTTGGTGTGAACGGCGGATATGTTGTGACCTCCAAAACGATCCTCGATTATCTCAGAGAAAAGGCCCCGATGTATATTTATTCCAACCCGATCACAAACTCGGAAGCAGTTGCGGTGCTGAAGGTTCTGGAAATCCTCGATTCACCGGAAGGACTCACGCGGCTTGCCCACCTTGCAGAAATGACGGAAAAATTCCAGAATGGGTTGATCGAGCTTGGCTACGAGACCATCGAAGGACCTCACCCTGTGGTGCCGTTAATGGTTCGTGATACACCCAAGACAGCAGATATAGTTAAATATCTTACAGAAAATGGCGTGCTTGCCACAGGACTGAACTTCCCTGTAGTACCAAAAGGTGATGAAGAGATACGATTCCAGGTAAATGCCGACCACACTGAAGCTGATATTGATTATGTCCTCGGAGTTTTGAAAAAGTATAAAGAAACACACTAGTACCACTCAATTAGATAAAGAAAAAGCCCTGACAACATGTTGGGGCTTTTTGTGTTGTATAAGTTAATAATCAGCTTTACGTAATAGTCTTTATTATTCTAAATAATCTTATAAACAATCATCCCTTTTTTAAGTTGAGATTTCGAGTAGCAAGTTTTGATGCCCACGATAGAGTCGACCTCAGCAGATTCAACGGGATTTGTATTTATTTGTAATGATGATACTTCTTCTTCCAAAAAACCGGAATGTGTAAAGAACCCAATTCTATCATTAACATCTATTGTATCTAACAATTTCACAGAAATAACATTTATTTCGTTATAATAATTTTGTATTTGACCGATTTCTTTATAATGAGATGGAATTATATTAAATCTTCCTTTTGTATAGAAATTCTCTTTGATATTATCAAAACTCCAGCCCCATTTCATCATTGCCTTTATTATCAAATGTAAATCCCATGTTGTTATTAGAAGTATATCGTTAGCAATTGCATCTTTTATTTGTTGTTCTGTAAATACCGATATGTTATTTCTTTCAAGCGGAGGTATATTTTTTTGATGGTTTACAACAAATACACCGCTTATATCAGTTATTTTCCATTCCTTCATCCTCCGCCTTACATATTTTACTACCTGAAGGACGTCTGATTCTTGTGGGGGTGAAGATAAACCTTTAACCTCAACTAACAATTTAGGAGAGAAATCTAAAATCTGAACATCTTCCTGTTTATTTTTTTCATCTTCTTTAGAATCAACATCTTCGATTTTTTGAAAACCAATATAATGTAATGCATTAATAAGCGAGCCCACAAGTTCATCATCACCCTGAATCAGGATGTTGTGTAAAAAATCGAATTTATCTCTTTCCCGAGTAATAATTTTCTCTACACTTACAATTTCATCTTGTGCCCGATTTTTTATTTTTTCAATCTCTTTTTTAAAGGATATTATTGATGGAATTTCATATTCATCTCTTTGAATCCATTTAGAACCCTCATAATGAGGAAAAAGATGTGGTGATATTTCAGGTAAAACCTCTTTTACTAGTGTTAGAATTTGAGAGGGAGTTTTCGACATTTGAGGTAAAATCAAACACTTTCCTTTATGATTATTAAAATAAATGTATGCAGCAATAGGATCACCAAATTTATTTTTTAAAATTGTTTTCCATTTTCCGTTTCCTAACCAAACAGGATTAAAACTTGTAGTGTATCTAAAATCGCTAAAGTTTTTCCTGAAAAAATCAGATAATGAATGTTGGTTATCTGGTATAACAATTTCCTCCCCTGTAATTGATTTAATTTCAATACTACCGCTATTGAAAAATGATAAAAATGACCAATTATCCATATTAGCATTTTTTTCAATTTGAAAACTAGAGTATTTATGATTTCCCCATACTAATTCATAAGATTTCCTTGGTTCAGCAAAAATAACAAAGAGCCCTCCATAATCTAGGATTCTATCAAAACCTTCTGATTTATATAGCATTGATAATGGTCTGGGATCAATTTTACCCCAACTACATTTCGCCCATAGATTTGTTTCTTCCAAAGGTCTTAGATAATTTTTATTTATTGGTTTTTCAATTGGTTCTTCTGCTTTTAGGTTAATAAAGACTATTTCTTTTTCGTTAATATTATCTATATTACCTAATGAAGAACAATATATTATTGGCTCATAATCTGCGGAGATTTTAACTTTATATGGTTTCCCAAAACTACCCTTTGATACATTATATCCTAAGTCTGATATCATGTTAAAAACATCATCAGGCATATCAACTAACAGAATCTTTGGTTTTTCAAATTTCATAACATTTTTTCTCACATTACTTTATTGTTGAGTTACATGAAGTACTAGTTTTCTACACAGTTTAATTGTCAAATTTATTAATATTATTGAAAAGAAATGATTTATAAATTTAAATGTAATAGTAAATACAGCTAATATTTATTTGATAATAATCAAGAATCTTGCAGGTTGTAAAATACAGTTAAAAATATTAAATTACTGTTTTTTCCCCACCAGCTTCTCCCCAATCTCCTCCATATTCTCAAAAAACAAAGTAGGGTGTAATTTTTGCAACGCAGCAGGATTAGTATATCCCCATGCAACAGCCCCAAGATCGAGCCCGACGTTTTGTGCAGATTTGAAGTCCCGCAGTTCGTCTGCAATGTAAATCGCTTCCGAAAGAGGGATTTTGCACTTGTGGGATATTTTCTTTAGCTTGGCTTCTTTGCTGAAGAGCGAAACGCCGCATTCATAATCTGTGACTAAAGCACTCAGGTCAGCACCAAGCACCGATTTCACGTTTTCTTGGGAGTTTGTGCTTACTACTGCAAGTGTAAGTCCTGCATCATGTAATTTATGCAGCATTTCCGGCACACCATCAAAAAGCTTGATCGTATGGATCTCTTTTTTCATGAGTCCGCGCATGTGGGTGGCGATCAGCGGGAGCTTGAGCATGGGAAAACCGACGTGCTTTAACATATGTTTCGCATCAAAATTTCTTAACTCTTCGACCTCCTCATCCTTTATATGTTTAAAGCCGTATTTATCCGCGACAGCCCCGATGTTCTTTACAAACCAGGGAAACGTATCGGCAAGAGTGCCGTCGAAATCCAGTATGATCAATTTATATTTCAAAAGAAATCCTTTTCTATGAGAATATTACTCAAAACTCCACACACAAACCAACACCAACTTCCATCACCGGAGCAACCTTTGCCAGCGCGCATTTCGAAGTAAAATCAGTACAATGACACGCATAAAGTGCGGTCAGGTTAATTTCTTTAATATATTCCAAAGTTCCGGCAAGCTGTTCTTTGGGTGGGTCTAACAGGTGCAATCCGCCGATAATGGCAACAATGCGATCATCATCACAAACTTTTTTTGCATGCTCGGTTATATTGCAGATCCCTGCATGTGAACATCCTGTGATGATCACCAATCCTTTCTCTGATTTGTAAGCAAGCGCAGTATCATCAGGAACGAGATCATCTTCTTTTTCACCCGCTTTTCTTCCTATTGGAGACATGGTTTCAAATGGAAATACACGCGGTATCTCTCCAAGAAATATGAGGTTTTC
>JAVCDK010000021.1 GCA_030765865.1 Candidatus Celaenobacter antarcticus
TTATTCTTTATGAAGTCTTTAACTTCAGCACAATTTTTAAAAGAAAGCATAAGGCCTCCGCACTTCTAATATTGGGAAAGCAAAAATTTGGCAATAGGATTATATGTCAAATAAAAGATTGTTTTTTCTCTAAAAAACAGGTATTGGGTTGGAATGATAAGAAATCAGCGAGAGATTTTTCTTACCGCTCTATCTCGTGCAGTAACTACTTTGGTATATTAGAAGGATTTCTTGTCTTCAGTGCCTTTGAGTTCTATAATATTTAATTCTCCAAAAACTATATCTGCGTTCACTGAAATGTATTTCTCACCCTTCACATAACCCGGCGACACATAAGAGTTGTTGCCAATTGCCGCGACATTTCCATCCGGCAGATGTGCCCCTGAAAATACTGATGATACTTTGATAATGACCGGTTTCGAAGAATCGATGATCACATCACCCTTTCCAAATATAACATTTACTTCAAAGTTGAGGTGCTCATCGTCGAGTTCGACCTCGGAAAGATCGATAGAACCCCTTCCGAAAATGATGTTATATTCCTCATTTTTATTTGCACTCTTCAGGTCACTCGAAGAGAATACAACAGTATTTCTAGAAGTTTTGATGCCAAAGGAACCAAAGAGAATTTTAAGCCCGATGTAGATAAAGATAAGAGCAATTATTATTGAGAATAGCGGAATTTTAATATTGAAAACTGCATTGAGGATAATGCTCAAACCAATAAGTATGACCACTGCGCCCCAAAAAAAACTGCTGAATAAAAAACCCATTTTCACTTGTCCTCCATATTATTTGATTAACATTTATTCGGTAAGTTCATCAGAAAGAGAGCTTCCTGTTTGTCCTGCTTTTATTGCCTGGCCGGCTTCATCTTCATAGGCATAGTCATACACCGTGAAGCTTCCGCAATTATCAGCAACACTCAATCGGATCCAGCCATAATGAATATTTTCTTCAATTTTAAATTTGACGCCCATAAATTTTTGACCTGCACCGGGCCACATACCTTCTGCAAGTGCATCATAATAAGAAACTACTCCCAGCACTTTATCAGCATTGAAGTTTTGATCGGCCGAGATCAGACTATTTGATTTGAGTGCAGCGACATATGGATTTACTGAGTTTGCTCTCATTACTGAAAGCCCGTCATTGGTCGCTACTTGGAGCACAGAATTATATGAATAAAAATAGTAAGAATATGAAAATGTATAGGTGGTTGAGAATGCCTGGAATATTTTAAATTCAGGTGTTCCGTCATTGTTGAGATCAAGCAAGAAATCATGTGTTTCGTGATTTTCTGCTTGAGTGATCGTCTTGTTGGGCTCGATATTTGTATATTGAATCTCAGCATGAGCTTTGGCTCCGAGAGAAAGTGTCATCCCGGCGGCAACTGAATACATGATAAGTTTTTTGTTCAAAGATTCTTTTTTTAAGGCAGGAAATTCGTCATTTATTTTCATGAATTTTCCTTTCAAACAAATCAAATTTCTTTATCGGCTAAAAGAATCCATTATATTAATTTTAATGTGTCAACTTTTTTATAAAATGAACATGTATAGCCCCAAAATATTTCATAGACCCACGACACTTTTTGATAAGATCATGATATGTACTTATGTGAATATAAAGAAATTTACATTTCGCACCTATGGTGCTAATATAATTATTGGTTCCTGGTTCTGAGAGCTGGCACTCACCGTTACAAACATATCGTTCCTATCGGAACTTTAAATTCAATTTTACATTCATAAAATTCTACACCATAGGTTTTGAATATTTATAACCGGATCTGTTTCTTTAATTTTTTTACTGTCTCATCCACGATTTTTTTTGCATCAGCTGCTCGGGTTAGCTCGACATAGCATTGTGCAAGGCGCAGCGCATATCGTTGTTCATCAGGGAAATTCTCGTACAAATCTTCCAGTATGGGAAGTGCCTCCTTCATTTTTCGTGAGTGCATGAAAACACGTGCTAAATAAAATTTTTATTCGTTCACCGTTCACCGGCTCTGCAGGATGACTGGGCCACCATCCCACCACATTGGTTTTGTATCCCTCCTGCATAAGTATGTTCCAGAGAGCTTTCACTTTTCGTGAAGTTGATAGGACAGGACGGATCTGCTTTCCTTCTGCATCAGGTTGGGTGAAGCCAAGAATGCCATGTTTGTCAGCGGTTTTACCTGTGGCAATTGATGTCCAGAGCATGGGGGAAAGGGGAGCATCGAGTGTAGCTAAGTTGCCCATCACGCCGGTGTTTATTAATTTCTCTAGCGTGGGCATCTTGCCCGAATCCATTAAGGGGTGTATAACCTTCCAGTCTGCTGCATCCCAGCCGATAAGAAGTACTTTTTTTGCGAGCTTTTTACTCATTATCTTTCCCCGGTTTTTCTTTTTCTTTATCTTTTTCAGACTCCGTCACAATTGGATTCTCGTTTGGATTGATGTAGTTCATTTCTTTTTGTTTTCTACGCCATGCTCGTATGCCGACTGCCCCCAAAGCGAGCAAGCCAAGAGAGCCCTCTACAGGTATATCAATCTCTTTCCCATCCTTTATCATTATCTTCACATCTTGAGGTTTTTTATTTTCATTATTTTTTTTCATATACTGTTAATCCTTTTGGATCATTACAATTTTAGTAGTTAAGTTGAGCTGTAGAGGTTGTCAAAATCAGGATTCAACAGCAATAACCGGAACGAACATCTCGTCCTCGCTCATGCCGCCATGATGACCTGTATAATGATGAGGACTTTCACCCAATATTTTATCTTTAATAACATAGTTTTCTTTTGGAATAAGAACATAATCACCGATCCTGTCCCATAATCTGGGATTAGGGTCATCAAGACCAAAGAAGTGATCTTCAACACATTGAGGGCTCTTATAAACGGAGCAAATCTCGGACAGATTCTTATCAACATATTCTTCGAACATATCTGTCATGCCCTGTTTTACATAGCAATACGCTGCCCTGGGGTCACCGGAAAGAGGCATCAAAAGAGTATCTTTGAGATCGGGATGTTGCTCGATGTCGATAAGTTCATCCTTTTTACTATCAACAAGCCCGTGATCTGCCGTAATGATAACCAAGCTGTCGGTATTACTGATCGAATAAACAAAATTTTCCAGCGCTTTAGCAAGTTCCTGGAAATGAGTTTTGCATTCCAAAGAATGGATGCCGTTCTTGTGTGCGAGGGTATCAAAAGTAGGCCAATAAGCATAGATGAATTTTCCGTTTGGAATATCCTGAACAAGGGTCATGAGATTCGTAATGAAGTTCTCAATATTTTCCTTTTTATATGCGACAGATGTAGAGCCCTTGCTATAGAATTTCGTATAATCAGAATTTATGATAAAATCATTTGTGAGCGTGTAGGATTTGCGGTTAAGGTTTTCGAAAATAGTGCTTTGTTTAAAAATATCTTTTGCATAAATATCGCTTTTGCTGAAAATCTCTCCACCGTATCTCGGCTTGAAAGGGAGGATCGCAGAAATCGTTCCAAGCTCCTTTAGATAGACGAACCAGCCCGTGACCGCATGTTGTGCCGGAGACATACCGGTCAGGAAAGATGTGATCGCAGTAGCAGTTGTGGAAGGAAAGACCGAAGTGCAATTTCCGACAAGATGCCTGCTGAAGAAGGAGCTTCCCTGCTCTCTGAGGAATTTATATCCGAGTCCATCGAGGACAATAAATACTACATTTTTCTTTTTTAGTATCAAATCACTATCAAGGAAAGCAAGTGGCTTGTGGGTTACAGGGCTGTTCCCCAATGCGCTGGTGATACAGCTTACAAGATTGATAATACTGCCATTTTCATAGTTAGGATAGATCATTAATACCTTTCTGCGAGAATTCTAATTAGAAAGAAATCTGCTTATAATTTATTTATCCGATGAGCCATTTTTTCGATCGTTTCGTAAAGGATCTCAGATCTGCTCTCAATCACTCCCTGCGCTTTGGTTGCCGCTTTTTCAATAAAATTCATTTTCTCGAGGATCATCTCATATCCGAAATACTCTTTCGCAAGGGCATGTTCGAATAATGCTGTCGGGAATGCGTTTCTCAGGGTTTCCTGCGCCTTTTCTTTTTGTCCTGCCATGATGAAAAGAGCAATGTTTTTCTTGAGCAGTTCGTTCATGTTTTCTTCGATGAATTTCCTCATTCGCTTTTGAATTTTTCCCATATAGATGGAAGCGCCCAATATCACAGTATCATATTTAGAAATATCAGGATTTTTTATCTCTTTCAAATTTATAATATCAGCCTCTGCTTTAAATTTTTCTTTAAGCAAAAGTGCAGCTTTTTCTGTGCTGCCATGTTTTGTTGTGAAAAGGATACAATTTTTCATGGATAACTCAATCTATAATTTTCCAACTGATGCTATGTACACCACCATTTCGTCTTCACCGTCCACTTTCAAGAGATCATTGGATTTAACTTGATCATAGGCGGCAATCCCGCACACCCCCAAACTTAGAGCTTCTGCTGCAAGATAGAGGTTCTGGCACACATGCCCTGCATCGAGGAGGATCAGCTTGGCAGCCATAAAGGCATAGCGCCACTCGCAACGATAGGGAATAGCTGTCCAGAAAAAAACGACCGAACTATCGCCAACAAATTCTTGCTCAAGGCAGGCATCAACTGTTTTTTGTGGAAGGTCATCGACCGAATGAAGAAATTCGAGCTTGTGTTCCAGCGCGCAGTAGTGATAGATGCCCTGCTCCAATCCCTCAACATGTAGTACTGAAAGATAGGTCTCAAACGCGTGGCGAGCTCCGGCAGAAGGAACGGTGCGGAAGATCACTTTATTTTCTTTTCTATCAAGTACTTTTTTTACTCCCTGCGTACACCACAGCAAAAATGAGAGATGTTCCAAATCTATAGATTCGGCAGTATATTTTCGTCTGGAACGGCGTTGATTTATGATTTCATAAAAATCTTTTCCAGGATTCACGAGATTTTCCGGAGTCGGGAGATCGATAAGATTATCGGGATTTGCAATGGGTTTTTCAAGAGGTGGTTGAGGAAATTTTTTCTGTTGATCTGTCTGCGAATTTTGCATAGAACCGAGATTGCAATTGAGAAAGAAACGCTGATCTTCATAGCTTTTCATCGAGTACTCCTTTTGCTTTGTCAAAGAGGTTTTTTTGAGTGGTTTGCTGTGTCAAGTTTATTGGATGGAGTAAGAGCAATCCTTTGAAATAACCGATATTTTTTAACCATCCGTCTTCATTTCATTACGCCGCGACAGGCAGAGAATTAAGAGCAATTTCCACTTTTTACATGAGAATTCCATAAAAAAAATATAGTCATTCCCAACTAGATTGGGAATCCAGTATTTTTTACTGAAAGATATCACACCAGTCTTCATCCGACAAATCGGATTACGCCTTGGCAAGCAGACAAACGCAGGTTAGACTGATTTTCGCGAATGAAGAAAAAAATTCTGTGAGAGCTGGACTTCATCCGCCTGCTGGCGTGATGGAGTTCAGTGCTCAAACAAATAATTAACATGCCGGTTCTGAACTCCATGTTTCTGAAAAACAGAAACTATGAAGTCCAGTCCCTATTGCTTATGTGGTGAATCGAGCGTCTTTGTGCAACCTTGATAATTATCTTGTCGGAGAGCTTGTGATAAGTAATTTGAATGCTAATTTTCAACTTAAGACATGCTCTGCGACATGTCTCAAGGTGCAAAAAAAGGGATTTGTTACAATCCCTTTTAGTATAAATCTAGCTAAGTACGAAATTTAGAAATCATCAAGGAATGGATTATCAAAAGTGTCTCGTTTCGGAACTTTTTTCTCTTCCTTTTCGCCTTCCTTCTTTTCTTCCCTTTCTTCTTTCACTTCTTGGGTTTTCTTTTCGATTTCCTGCTCGGGTTTTGGTTCCTCAGTCAGCTCTTCTACCGGTACTTCTTCGATCTCTTCTTTCTTTTCCTCTTTTTTAGTGGGTGGAGTCTCTTCTTTTATCTCGGGTTTAGGTTCCTCTTTTTTGGGAATCGGTTTTTTTGCTTTCTTTTTTGGAACCTTTTTTTGTTCAGGAGCTTTTTTAGCAGTTTTTTCTTTCTCTGTTTTTGGTTCGGTATCAGTAATTTTATTTTCCAGATCTTTAATGTTTTCTGTTAGAGAATGGATAGACTCCTCAACAGAGGTTTCCGGCACAAGTGTGTTGAGTATATTTTTATCGATCACAAATTCTTTCTTGATGATCCTTCTGCTTTTTTCACTGGGTTTGTATTTCATTCTCACAGTGTGCTCGGAGATTGCATAACTGCCGGTTGATTCGTCGATTATGCCGCATACGGCACCGCTTTTCTGCTCGGGAGCAAGATAACTGATCTCGGCAAGAGGAAGCAGATTATTGGAGATACGTGCATCGACTTCTTCCTCAAATTCAAATTCAACAGTAATATTAAAAGCCGGTTGATTGCCAATATTTGTTATGACCGCATAGAGTCTTTCATCTTTCAACTGGAGATAATACACGACATCGGCTGAAGGTTCCATATAGCGGGTCTGTTTAGTGAACTGACGCTGGAATTTTTTCTCAATTTTTGAGGATTCGGAAAAGATATCCCGGACTTCTTTCATTATACCAAAAACCAGGCAAATGATCACTATCAATAAAAGTGGTGTTATGAGTCCGCTAAAGTACATGCCAAAGGCACCCCAGTCAGCTTTATCGTCAGAAAAAGTGCCATCACCAAAATTAATAAAATATAATGCAAGAGCAAGTACTACCAGAGCAACTGCAACGATCAATACGATCTTTTCATTTTTTTTCATTTTATCTTAGTCCTCGTATTTTTTTCAATTCGTAATAAATCTTTATGATTGAGTATTTTACGTGTCAATATTTTTGTGAATATTGTGAATGCCTGAAAGTAAGTTCTCGATTTTATGACCTTATTGTTCATTGAGAATTACCATACCTTACACTGCATTATAATGCATTCTCTGGTTCCCACTAATACTGTTCTGTAAAAAGTGTGTTTATTCCATATACGCAAAGTAGAGACATTATAACAACGATAACTTTATACATTTAAAGACCACCATCTTTTGCCGAAAAAGAGAAGAGGATAGATTTTTTGTCAAAAAAGAAAAACGGAAATTTAATGAAAGCGGAAGTAGTAGGGGAATTCAAAGAGAAACTATATTGGTTTTCGTAATATACTAAGCCTTGTCTTATTGTACATCCTAACTCTGTGCTTGTGTGTTTATTAAACATATTCCAATGATAAAGATTAAAATTAAATTTTTTTTATTGTATTTCCATTTTAATATGGTGCATAATGGTAAAATGTAAGTTGAACAGTCTATTGCAACTACAACTTACGAATTGCTGTCGGCTTGGATTTTTTCTGGTATCAATTTAAATTTACATTTATCTAAACGCATTTTAAAAATATCTGCATTGGGATAGTTTTTTTTGCAAATCTCAATAACTTCATTTTGATCATGGCTATCCATATTACTACCCAGATAGATTTGATTTATGACATCTTTGGCAATCTCAACTGGAATTTCCTCTAAGTTGTTAGGTATAATTTGCCCGAAACAAAATCTAATTTCCCTTTCGTATTCCCAATCTTTTGACTTTATCCTGAGCCAGTTAATTATTGCTTCTTTTTTATTTTTAAAATAGTCGTAAGTTTTAAATTTTTTTAAATATTTAACCTTTAATAGAGTAATTTCTTTAATTTCCATACTTTTAAAAGATAAATATAGTTTTTTTAAATTCATTCCAATACATATACCTTTGTGTGAATCAGAATATTGAGACCACATTAGTAAATTCTCATATTTTTCACTAAAGCATAAGACTCCCCAATTTTCTTTTTCTATTGGGAAAAAGTTAGTTCCATATAATTTTGCAAGTTTATTTTTTGAAATTTTATTATTATATAATTGACATTGTTCTATTGTGTCTTTTTTGGTAGAAAAGTCGATATATTTATTGATTAAATATTTAAAATATGAATCTGGCATATTGTTAAAATCAATTAGACTAGTAAAACAATCATATGGATCATCGAAAGTCGAGGGTTTTTTAATCAGTAAATATGAGCTGGAAAGTAATTTCTTCCCACCTTTAAAGTCAATATACTTATATAATATTGGCACATTTGAAATAATATACTTAAGTTCTTTTTTTAATTTTTTTTCAAACATTTATTTTTTATAGCTACCAACTATCACCTAAATGCACTATGTTGTTTATAATGACTTTTTGCGTTAATTTGCTTCCGCTCGTTTTCTTAATATTTTATTCAATTTTTTTTGTTCCATATGTAGATTTTTATTTATTTTTGATTGAATTTTCAATAGTCATCTTTTTTTCTTTATCAGTAAATAAATGTTCAGTATTATTATCTCCTGAATTTTTTAGTTTAATTTCTAATTTTTTCAATCTTTCCACAAATTCATCCTTCTGTTTATAACCATAAATGGAGAATTTGTAGTTTTTGTCGGTTACGATATTACAAACTTCAATAGCCTGTTTAACTTTATGCCGTTTTTCTAAATTTACAATTAATCGAAAAGCTGCCAATCCTGTATTATGACCATATTTAAGAGCTTCCTTTGCATGATAAGTTGATCGGTCAAAATATTCTGGATGTGTAGCTCTATTTCTAAAATAAGCTTGCATGAGATTAATATGAACCATTGAAAGTCCCTTATAATTTACTTTAGACGTTTTATTTAATTGTTTCTTCAAGTCTTCAATTGCAGAATCATATTCTTTTTTGTAAATTTTGTTTGCTGCATCTATATATTCAGGCATCTCTGATTTATAGATGATTGTCTGTTTGTTAATTTTTTTGTTAACGCTTGTTTTGCTTGAATTTGAAAAAAGTTTTTTTAAAATCTTCATTTTATAATTACCCTAAAAATTTTCCTATTAGTGCGCTTATAATTGCTGTGATTATTAATATAAGCCAAAAGTATTTTTTATGAATATATTCTCTTTTAATATTCTCATTTTGCATTTGTTTTATGGATTTTTTAATTAAGAAATTTTTTTTGATTTTATTTAATTGGTTTTTAAGTTTCTCTTCAAAAAGTAGTGGCTCTTCTTGATCTGATAGAATAGTAAAATGATAGTTATTTTTATTATCTTTTTTTGCTTTCTTTTTTAAGTCCCAAAATTCTTTTTTAGTCAAAAATTTGTTATACTCATGTTTTATATTAAAGGGGTGATTTATAGCACTTTCTAAAATTTTAACTTTGAATTCTTTATCCATTTTTTTCCAATTCATTAAAAAACCAATCATAAATCTTTATAAATTTATCATATTCTGATTTCTCTTCCAATAATTTTATGTCGATTGACGGTCTTTTATTAATTTTATTCTCTGAAATATTAACTCCTTTTATTTCATTTAATTTATTCAAGATTTTTTTTCGAGTTTCAATACTATCAAATGGGGGCTTGTCTTTGTACCATTGAAAATAAATTTCAATTTTACCATAAGTCCATATTGCAAATGGAAAATGTGAAGTATAGGACAAGTCAAGCACTGGTACAAGAGAACCACTCCTTTTCCCTTTTCCAAACCAAAAATGGGAAACTTTGTTTTCGAGATGCACAATTATTTTTCGGACAATGTCTCCAGCAATCTTTCCATTTCTTCTTTCTAATTCTTCAAAAAAGGTCTCTTCCGTCCATTGATTATATCCTTTTAGTCCCTTTTTCATCTGTGCAGATGAGGTTTGTCCGATAACTCTTGGGACAAGAGTTTTAATAGATTGATTGCCGAATTGCTTTATTTCTAATCCAAGTACTTCCGCAGGTGTCATCTGTTCATTTAGGAATTCGATTATTCTCTTAAGTTCTTTGGGTATTTTGTCTGCAACAAACAACATTCTTATCTTACCTGCTTGTAAATTTGTCGCTACGGTATCCCAGAATTTTTCAATATCACTATTATCTTCAATCAGTTCCTGTATTTTAATTTCTGGGTTAATATTATTGGACTCGCAGTATTTATCGAATTTGTCCCTTATTTCATTTATTGACCAATAGGTTATTGCGTTTGCGGCATAATCGAGCATTTGCCCTACAACTTCTCTTCTTATCCTTGTGTCGGTGCTACGTTTGACTTCTACTAATGTAGGTATTCCATCCTGATCTATAAACAAATGGTCTAATGACCAGATATTGTTTCCGTATTCTTCATTAGGAACACCGATCTCCCTTGAAACGAGCAACCATTTTCTCGGATTATCTGGGTTAATCTGACTTCCTGAAATCAATTCTGGATAGTTTTCTAATAATTCCTGAAATTGGTTTTCTGTTACAAATTCGCTTTCATTGAGTTCTACCAATGATTGATTTTTATTCAGTATGAAAATTTGTTCTTTCATTGTATCTGCTTTCTTAATGTTGCTATTAATTCATTCACGTCTAATCAAGGTGATATAATTCTCTCACAATTGTGATAGAATTGCATCGTTTTCCTTTCAAGGTACTCCATACGTCGTATAATTCACCATAGTAACATTCCAAGCGAATATAATTTACCTTTGCAATATCAGCTTTAATTCCAAGTTGCTGACAAAAAAGATAATTCGTTAATATCTGTCAAAAGAAAATGTAAGATTTTCGTAATAAATTTTTCAAATCTTGACGTTATGTAAACTTGGCGCAGAATTTTGTATATGGAAAATAAACATGAACTTTCGGAAAAAGATATAAGCTTGATCAATAAATACAAGTTCTACTTGCAGTTTGAAAAGGGCTTAGGCGAGAATTCAATCCTCGCTTATGAGCGGGACATACGGCTTTTTGCAATAGAAAAAAGCAAGCATGATCTTACTAAAATTACTTCCGATGATGTGATCACCTATATGAATTTTCTCTACAATCACGGCGCGTCAGATAAGACAGTTGCACGTAAACGAAGTTCGCTTGCAAATTTTTATAAATTCTTATATATAGAAAAGCTTATTTCTGAGCCGATCTTTGAGCGGTTCCCCTCACCCAAAGTTTCTGCGTCATTACCTGATGTGCTGTCTATAGAGGAAGTAGATGCACTGATCAATGCAGTGGAAAGAACGGACGAATACGGCACCCGGGACCGTGCTATCCTGGAATTTCTCTATTCAACCGGAGCTCGCATTTCGGAGATGATAGACATGCGGGTCGGGGATCTCTATCTTGATGAGCAGATCGTCAGGTTGTTTGGAAAAGGAAGGAAAGAGCGCTACGTGCCGATCTCGCAAACAGCATTGACCTATTGCGAGAACTATATTGATAATGCCCGTCAGAAGCTTTTAAAGTATAAACAGAACAATATACTGTTTCTCAATAGATTTGGGAATAAACTCAGCAGGATGGGCTGCTGGAAGATAATTACAAAATATGCTCAGCAGGCAGGAATAAAGAGTCATGTGTCTCCTCATACCCTGCGGCACTCCTTTGCCACACATCTGCTTCAGGGCGGTGCAAATCTGAGGATCGTGCAGACTTTACTGGGACACAGCAGCATCAGCACCACCCAGATTTACACAAATATTGACAGGAATTATCTCAAAGAAATTCATTCCCTTTATCATCCAAGAGCATAAAAAAATGAAACATAAAGGAGTTCTAACTATGTTTAAAAAGCTTTTTATCATAGCTTTAGCAACTTGTGCAATGACCGGCATTCTCTTTGCGCAGGAGATGACGGACAGAGAGATCCAGCAAATAGAATATGACGCAGGAACTGCATACAACGATGGCGTGGAGCTCTATACTCAAAAAGATTATCAGGGTGCGATAGATAAATTTGTGGCCTCTCTTGACCTTTACAAAAAGATCGATACTGAATCCAATCCGAAAACCGACCGCATCCGCGAATTATACAAGAACCTTTCGGTGATGTATTATATGACAAAGCAATATCCAATGGCAATAGAATATTATGGACTTCGTCAGCAATACGAACCGGACAATTACCAGATCGTGATCTCTCTCAGCACAATCTATCATGCAATGGGAGATAAAGATCAAGAGCTACAGGTTCTTCTCGATTATGATAAAAACTATGATGAATACAAAATAAGTAAAAAAATCGCAACGATCTATGAAAATAATAATGATCTTCCAAATGCGATAATATATTATACTGATGCTTTTAATCTCAATCCGAAAAAAGTTGAATTCCTCGAAAAGATAGCCCTTTTCTATCATAAAATAGATGAAACGTCAAAGGCGATACAGGCATACGAGGATTACATTGCAACTGAACCGGCTGATTATATTTTGAGGAAAGTCTATAAAAATTTGGGCATTTTTTATCAAAATATGGGGCAGATCGACAAAGCCATACTTGCTTTTGAAAATTCTCTAGCTCTTAAAAATGACAAGGATATAGCATTTACGGTTGGGCATCTTTATTATGATCAGGGAGATTATTCCAAAGCCAAGCAATTTTTACAGGATGTTTTGAGTATTGATCAAAATAATCCCCAGGCACATTACTATATGGGCAAGATATATCGTGAAGAAGGGCAATGGAATAAGGCAATTTCAGAATTTGAACTCATCGTGAACAATCCCCAGCTCGGGAAGTTTGCAAAAGAAGAAATCGAATATATTAAAAAGCAATAATAGTATTTATATCTATATATATTTATTATAAGCATTCATTATAAAGAACTTATAAAATTTGAATGAAGAGGATAGTTATGCGTAGAATGATTATATCCGGAAATTGGAAAATGTATAAAACCCTCGAAGAAACAATTACTTTTTTTGAGGAGCTTTCAGCTTGGGAGAAGGACACTTTTCATAAAAATCAGCTTTTGATCTTTCCGCCAAACTTATATACAATGACCGCTCTTGAAAAGACAAATGAGAATGAAATCGATATTGGTGTTCAGAATATATATTTCAAAGATTTTGGAGCTTTCACCGGAGAGATATCAGCTCCGATGCTTTCCTCAATTGGTTGCAAATACGCATTAGTTGGACATTCAGAACGGCGTCATATTTTCCATGAAACAGACGAAGAGATCAATCTGAAGATACTGGCATTGATCAAGCACAGAAAGCATATTGTTTTCTGTATTGGCGAGAAGGAAGATCAGAGAGACAGCGATCTGACAGAGCAGGTACTCGAGAACCAGCTTTCCATTGGATTGCAAGATGTGGATGAGAAGGATATGGAGCATGTAGTTATTGCATACGAGCCCGTCTGGGCAATCGGAACCGGTAAAACGGCTACTCCTGAAATCGCGCAAGATGCTCATGCGTTTATCCGAAACTGGCTTTCTGCCCATTTCAACACAAATGTTGCAAAGAAAATGCGTATTCTTTATGGAGGTAGCGTGAAAGTTTCAAACTGTGATGGGCTTCTCGAAAAACCGGATATTGACGGAGCGCTTATTGGTGGAGCAAGTCTTAAAATCAATGATTATATTGAGATCATAAAAATTTCTGAAGAAGTTACTCAAAGGAAAAATCAGTAAAATGTTAGATATAAAACTTATTAGAAAAGATCCTGAATTTGTGAGCCAGTGCATCAAAAATAAGGGTGAGAAAGCACAACTCGATAAAGTTCTTGAGTTAGACAATAAACATCGTCAACTTCTTTTTGAATTTGAAGAGAAGCGCAAAGTACAGAATACAGTCTCGAAAGAGATAGCACAGCTTAAGAAGCAGGGACAAACCGCTAATGATCAGATCACAGCGATGAAAAAAGTGGCTGATGAAGTAAAGGTTATCCAACAGGAAATTAGCGAAATAAGTGAAGCTCTTGATAGGGAACTGCTCGCAATTCCGAATATATTTGATAAGTCCGTCCCGATTGGATTTGATGAATCTGATAACAGGTTTATACGAGAATGGGGTGAAAAACCAGAATTTGATTTCAAGCCACTCGATCATATACAGCTTGCAGAAAAGTTGGGTTTGCTTGATTTACAACGTGCAGCAAAGATAGCAGGTAGCGGATTTCCTTGTTATATTGGCATTGGAGCTCAACTCGAAAGAGCTTTGATCAATTTCATGTTGGATTTTCATCGGGAGGAGCATGGCTACCAAGAAATATTTCCCCCGTTCGTTGCAAATCGGAAAACAATGACAGGAACTGGTCAGCTTCCCAAGCTTGAATTTGATATGTATCATATTAATGAGGATGACCTATTCTTAATCCCGACAGGTGAGGTGCCTCTGACCAATCTCCATCAGGATGAGATCTTGCAGGATGAGCAGCTTCCTCTCAAATATACTGCATATACTCCCTGCTTTCGAAGAGAGGCAGGTTCATATGGAAAAGATACAAGGGGTTTACAGCGCGTTCATCAATTCAACAAGGTTGAACTGGTACAGTTTGTCCGTCCTGAAAACTCCGAAACTGCATTGCAGGAAATTCTCTCACAGGCAGAAGCGGTTTTGCAGCAATTGGGTTTGCCTTATCGTGTTATGCAGCTTTGCAGTGGCGATCTGAGCTTTGCAGCATACAAGTGTTATGATATCGAAGTATGGTCTGCAGGACTGGGGAAATACCTGGAAGTGAGCTCATGTTCGAATTTTATTGACTTCCAATCTCGACGTGCACAAATTCGGTACCGTTCATCCCGAGATGGGAAAGTGCATTATGTGCACACTTTGAATGGTTCTGGGGTAGCAACACCTCGAACGATGATCGCTCTTTTAGAAAATAATCAAACAAAGCAGGGTGAAATAATTATCCCTGAAGTATTGAGAAAATACATTAATAGCAGAGAGAAAATAGCATAGTGGTAGCGCTTTGCGAGAAGTGTCACATTTGGTATTGACGACCAGTGAAAATATATTATATTATTTTTTATGAAATGCTTGACACGAAAATTGTGGTGTCATGAACTCTGCAACACGTTCTTTAAAAAACACATAGGGTGTATACATATTCGCAAGAACTAAGCAATTAGTTACGCAAAAAATAGTAAATTAAAAATACAAAATAATGGAGAGTTTGATCCTGGCTCAGGACGAACGCTGACGGCGTGGATTAGGCATGCAAGTCGAACGAGAAATTCCCCGCTTGCGGGGAAGAGTACAGTGGCGAACGGGTGAGTAACGCGTAGGTATCTGCCTCGTAGACTGGGATAGCCCCGGGAAACCGGGGGTAATACCGGATATGTTTTACGAAACAAAGGTGGCCTCTGTTTACAAGCTGCCGCTATGAGATGAGCCTGCGTCATATTAGCTTGTTGGTAGGGTAATGGCCTACCAAGGCGATGATGTGTAGCCGACCTTAACGGGTGACCGGCCACACTGGGATTGAGATACGGCCCAGACTCCTACGGGAGGCAGCAGTCGAGAATAGTCTACAATGGGGGAAACCCTGATAGTGCGACGCCGTGTGTGCGATTAATTCCTTCGGGATGTAAAGCACTTTTCTATGAGATAAAAGCTCTTTAGATTAATAGTTTATTGAGACGGATATTATTATAGGAATAAGCTCCGGCTAACTCCGTGCCAGCAGCCGCGGTAATACGGAAGGAGCGAGCGTTGTCCGGATTTACTAGGCGTAAAGGGCTAGTAGGCGACTAATTAAGTTATATGTTAAATCCCACGGCTCAACTGTGGTCCTGCATGTAATACTGGTTAGATAGAGTACTGTAGAGGAAGGCAGAATTCCTGGAGTAGCGGTGGAATGCGCAGATATCAGGAAGAATACCAAAAGCGAAGGCAGCCTTCTGGGCAGTTACTGACGCTGAATAGCGAAGGTGTGGGTAGCGAACAGGATTAGATACCCTGGTAGTCCACACAGTAAACGATGATCACTAGATGTTGGTGAGTAAAAAAAATCATCAGTGTCGAAGTTAACGCATTAAGTGATCCGCCTGGGGAGTACGATCGCAAGATTGAAACTCAAAGGAATTGACGGGACCCCGCACAAGCGGTGGAGCATGTTGTTCAATTCGATGCAACGCGAAGAACCTTACCTGGGCTTGACTTCCCGAGAAGACCTATGAAAGCAGGTTGTGCCCCTTCGGGGGAACTCGGTGACAGGTGCTGCATGGCTGTCGTCAGCTCGTGTCGTGAGATGTTGGGTTAAGTCCCGCAACGAGCGCAACCCCTGTTCTTAGTTACCATCATTAAGTTGGGGACTCTAAGAATACTGCCAAGGTGACAACTTGGAGGAAGGTGGGGATGATGTCAAGTCATCATGGTCCTTATGCCCAGGGCTACAAACGTGCTACAATGGTCGGTACAAAGAGCCGCTAAACAGCGATGTCATGCTAATCTCAAAAAGCCGACCTCAGTTCGGATTGGAGTCTGCAACTCGACTCCATGAAGTTGGAATCGCTAGTAATCGCGGATCAGCAGGTCGCGGTGAATACGTTCCCGGGGTTTGTACACACCGCCCGTCAAGTCAACCGAGTTGATTGTACCCGAAGCTGGTGAGCGAATCCGTAAGGATAGCAGCCGACGAAGGTATGGTCAGCAAGGGGGACTAAGTCGTAACAAGGTAGCCGTACCGGAAGGTGCGGCTGGATCACCTCCTTTCTAAGGAGAAACTTTATGTATACACCCTTATCTTTTATAAATGTGAAAAGGGCTTGTAGCTCAGTTGGTCAGAGCACCGCTCTGATAAGGCGGGGGTCGGTGGTTCGAGTCCACCCAGGCCCACCATTACTGATCGGTCGCACAAGACTTATTATTCTCGCTGGGGGATTAGCTCAGTTGGGAGAGCGCCGCTCTTGCACGGCGGAGGTCGTCGGTTCGAACCCGTCATCCTCCACCAGTATTTTTTGTTCTTTTCAAAGTATATAGTAGTGATTTAAAGTAAGAGAATAACTTATGTTAATTAAGTAAGGCAATAAGTGCATTCGGTGGATGCCTTGGAGTTAGATAGGGACGAAGGACGTGGCCAACTGCGATATGCCTCGGGGAGCTGTAAGCAAGCGTAGATCCGGGGATTTCCGAATGGGGAAACCCATCCCAAGTTATGTTGGGATATCATTCTTCTGAATAAAATAGGAAGTCTGAGCCAAACGCAGGGAACTGAAACATCTTAGTACCTGCAGGAAAAGAAAGCAACCGCGATTCCCTTAGTAGCGGCGAGCGAAAGGGGAACAGCCTAAACCTCGATTTTTCGAGGGGTCGTGGGATCCAAGCCGCGTTTCGCTGGAGTCATAGTCAAACTACTCTGGAAAGGTAGGCCATAGAGGGTGATAGCCCCGTAGGCGAAATGATGAAAGTGCAACAATTGGACACCCGAGTAAGGCGGGACACTAGGAATCCTGTCTGAATTTGCGAGGACCATCTCGTAAGGCTAAATATAATCTAACTACCGATAGTGAACCAGTACCGTGAGGGAAAGGTGAAAAGCACCCCGTGAGGGGAGTGAAATAGTACCTGAAACCGATTGCATATGATCAGTCGAAGTCTTCTTTTTGTGCTTGCACAAGAGGGGGATGACGGCGTGCCTTTTGTATAATGAGCCGGCGAGTTACTTTTTGCAGCAAGGTTAAGGGCTATAGGTCCGGAGCCAAAGCGAAAGCGAGTCTGAATAGGGCGTTAAGTTGTTAGGAGTAGACCCGAAACTGAGTGATCTACCCATGTCCAGGTTGAAGATCCGGTAACACGGATTGAAGGACCGAACCTACTGAAGTTAAAAATTCAGAGGATGAGGTGTGGGTAGGGGTGAAAGGCCAAACAAACTCAGAGATATCTGGTTCTCTTCGAAATCTGTTTAGGCAGGGCCTCATGTTAGATTAACGGAGGTAAAGCACTGATTGGGCTAGGGGCCCCACAAGGTTACCAACCCCACTCAAACTAAGAATGCCGTTAATTGATGCATGGGAGTCAGTCTGCGGGGGATAAGCTCCGTAGGCGAAAGGGAAACACCCCAGACCATCAGCTAAGGTCCCTAAATATACACTAAGTGAAGAAGGATGTTAAATTGCAAAAACAGCCAGGATGTTGGCTTAGAAGCAGCCATTCATTTAAAGAGTGCGTAATAGCTCACTGGTCGAGTGGTTTTGCACCGAAGATGATCGGGACTAAGTGTATTACCGAAGCTATGGATTTTCAGAGTAATCTGAAAGTGGTAGAAGAGCATTCTGTAAGGCTGCGAAGGTGTACCGGAAGGTATGCTGGAGCTATCAGAAGAGATTATGCCGGCATGAGTAGTGAGAATCTCGGTGAGAAACCGAGACACCGTAAGTCTAAGGTTTCCTGAGTAAAGTTAATCTGCTCAGGGTTAGTCGGACCCTAAGGCGAGGCCGAAAGGCGTAGTCGATGGGAAAGCAGTCAAAATTCTGCTACCCGATATAGGTAGTGATGGGATGACGCAGTTATGCGAGGAAGACTGGTATTGGACGCCCAGTTTTAAGCTGGTAGGTTGGATGAGCAGGAAAATCCACTCATCTATAACCGAGAAGCGAATACGAGCCACATAAGTGGCAGAAGTTCCTCTATAAAGCTGCCAAGAAATAATCTCTAAACGTTTAAATCTATATCGGCCCGTACCGCAAACCGACTCAGGTAGACGAGGAGAGTATCCTCAGGTGCTCGAGATAACTCTGGTTAAGGAACTAGGCAAAATTACCCCGTAACTTCGGAAGAAGGGGTGCCATTGAAGGTGAAAGGACTCGCTCTTCGAGCTTTCGATGGTCGCAGTGAAGAGGCCCAAGCGACTGTTTATCAAAAACACAGGTCTATGCAAAGTAGTAATACCATGTATATGGACTGACACCTGCCCGGTGCCGGAAGGTTAAATGGATGGCTTAGCTCGTTTCTTTTAGAAATGGGCAAAGGTCAGAAATGAAGCCCCGGTAAACGGCGGCCGTAACTATAACGGTCCTAAGGTAGCGAAATTCCTTGTCGGGTAAGTTCCGACCTGCACGAATGGTGTAACGACTTGGGCGCTGTCTCAACCAGGGACTCGGTGAAATTGCAGTGGCGGTGAAGATGCCGCCTACCCGCGAAAGGACGGAAAGACCCCGTGAACCTTTACTGCATTTTGGTATTGTATTTTGGTGTTGTTTGTGTAGGATAGGTGGGAGGCTTTGAAGCTCCGGCGCTAGCCGGGGTGGAGCCAACGTTGAAATACCACCCTAATGATATCGGAATACTAACTCGTGCCTTTATGAGGTATGAGGACAGTGCCAGGAGGGCAGTTTGACTGGGGCGGTCGCCTCCTAAAATGTAACGGAGGCGTACAAAGGTTCCCTCAGCGTGATTGGTAACCACGCGTAGAGTGCAAAGGCATAAGGGAGCTTAACTGCAAGACCGACGGGTCAAGCAGATGCGAAAGCAGGTCTTAGTGATCCTATCCCACCGTATGGAAGGGGGATAGCTCAACGGATAAAAGGTACTCCGGGGATAACAGGCTGATAGCGCCCGAGCGTCCATAGCGACGGCGCTGTTTGGCACCTCGATGTCGGCTCATCACATCCTGGGGCTGAAGAAGGTCCCAAGGGTATGGCTGTTCGCCATTTAAAGTGGTACGCGAGCTGGGTTCAGAACGTCGTGAGACAGTTCGGTCCCTATCCTTCGTGGGCGTGAGATGTTTGAGGAGATCCGCATTTAGTACGAGAGGACCAATGTGGACAGACCTCTGGTGTAACGGTTGTGACGCCAGTTGCATTGCCGTATAGCTATGTCTGGAATGGATAACTGCTGAAAGCATATAAGCGGGAAGCCAACTCCAAGATTAGACATCTTTTAGACTCCTTGTAGACTACAAGGTTGATAGGTTACAGGTGTAAGTGCAGCAATGTATTTAGCCGAGTAATACTAATTAGTCGAAGCCTTACTTTTTCTCTTTTTATCTCTTACTTTAATCACTATCTATTTTTTATATGGGCAGTGAAATGATTGGTTGTTATAGCAGTGTGGTCACACCTGTTCCCATCCCGAACACAGAAGTTAAGCACACTTACGCTGATGGTACTGCATGGGCGACTGTGTGGAAGAGTAGGTCGCAGCCAATCATTTCTCTGCCCTTTTTTATATGAGAAAAAATATGAGCAATGGAAATATTTCCGTTGCTCTTTTTTTTGTATACTGAGTAATAATCTTATTTTTTCTTAGATGTATACAACGTGCTGAGAGATATAGCAAATCCTTCAGTGAAAGATAGCATCACAAAGAAACTCCACATGAACATGCTTGCACCCATGTACAGATATTGTAAGGATTTTTCTCAGACATAAAGACCTTAGAGATTATTTATTAAAAAAAGGAGCTGCCACGCAAGAGCAACTCCTTTTTCATTATTATCTGTAGTTTTAATGCTGTATTGTATGCTTGCTTGTTTCGGCACGATGAACATCCCATTCATATCCACAGTTAACGCATTTTCTGTGATCGAGGTAATTTTCAGTAGTAGTAATTTCTTCATCATGATGCCGGTCATAGTTTTTCGTTGTTACGTTTCCGGAAGTTGTCG
>JAVCDK010000031.1 GCA_030765865.1 Candidatus Celaenobacter antarcticus
CGTTCTCGTACATATACAAGATGATATCGTCAGTATGATACTGGCAAAGGCGGATATAGTTCTTTAATTTAGGCGTAATGAAATATTTCACTTCCTGATATAACAGGATCCCCGCGTCATACTTGTCTGTATTTGTGTAGTGATGGTAGGTGAATTCTCCCCGAAATTTAAGCTCGATCTTTTCGCTTATCTTTTGTACAAAATCGCACCTGCAGGTATTTCGCTTAACTTGGTAGAGCTTGCTCATTTCATCAAAACTTCGCCACCGCTCTGTCTGCTTGTGATGATAGGTCAGGCGTATGCGAGAAGCTGTCCACTTTTGATCGAACTGCACAAAGGAATCAAAGCCATAAATAGGGAGGTTGCCGTAAGTGCTTTCCTCGGGAAAACGGAAGACGTCAAAATAAACATCCAGTCGAGACCGTGTAAAGGGACGATAGGTAATACCATAATATAACCCCCTCTCGTTATCAAAATCTCCTCCGCCATGAAATGGATTTCCATGAAAAGTGGGAAAATTTTTCTCATAATCTCTATAAAGGATTATGTTTTCGAACAAGCCCTGTTGCCATAACATTCCTGTAACAAAAGCCCTTTCCCCGTTCGCAAATGCACCCTCACCGAAAAGTGTAATATTTCGATAGTTCAGATAATAATCTGCACTATAAAGATTTTGAAATTGTTTTTTCGTCGAATCACAAAATGGGTGATTGTATAAATCTCTATAAGCAGTAATGCCAAATGTGTTTTGGCCTCCGTAACTGATATGAGCACCGTAAAGTTTTTCCCGAATTGCATCCTTCTTATCCTGACCTGCACTACTTCGGTGAAATCCCGTAATATCTATGCTTTTTATGCATCCGTTTTCAACAATTCCGTCTAACGCATAATCCGAATAAAAGGGAATAATGTGAAGGTCGTACAAAGAAAAATCTCCAGCAAATCCAAATAGCGAGTATGCTTCATTTGTGGATGTATAGGGTTTTATATCCTGATAATGTTTGATTGGCTGGTGAGTTGCATTTCCGCCTTTCGAGAGCGCCAGTTTGGGAGCAAAAAGTATTCCTTGCCCGAAAGATAACCTGTAGTTGCCCGCTGCAAAACTCTTCACAAAACCAAGTTCTTTTACATAAAGAGCAGCGCTCCAGTAATCGATCCACTCTTTTTCTCCCTCATCTTTTTGAGATAGGAAGTACAATGAAAAATTTCGCCAGTTCGCCTGATATTTCTGATAGAACTTCAGCGGAGAATCATAGTCTGTGTTGTCTTTAAGTTGCAGTCTCTGCCGCGTGGTAAAGTGGACGGGCATTGGTAAATGATACGAAATATAGGGCTGAAGTTCCTCTATGATGCATTCGGAGATGCCTGCTTTTTTCAATGCTTTTTTGCTCGTAATAGTATGTTTTTTTCGATAAATAAGAATCGCGTCCACGTCCTGTGGCGAAAGCCATGGAAGCTCCGCAATCTCATCGTAATCTGCTCTGTTAATGTCGAGTTTGTGTTTTTCAAGATATTCCAGGCGCTGCTGCAATTCTGTGGAAATATAGGTTTCGTCTTCCGAAGAAAAGAGCTTCTCCATCTGCTCTTCTGTATCTTCTGCGCTAAGCGGGCAAAGAGCTATAAGGGCAAGTAAAACCAGTGCAAATAATTTATTTCCCATATTGAATCGAGATATAATGCGTTGATTTAAGATATTCGTGTGTTTCGATGGCATATTGTATCTTAATGTTTGAGAAGCTGAATTCGCATCCGGCAGTGAACTGGTTTGGTTCAGTGTGAAATCCGCTAAAAAAACCAGCATACTTAAGTGGATAATAAGAAATTCCGACTCGAAACGAAAAGGGGTAGGCAAATTCTTTTACGAAGCCGAAGCCGGCTTGCAGGTTTTCCGCAATTGTGTATGAAATGAACGTTCTGTTTTCCTGTGGAAGGGGATCATTTTCCAGCTCTCCGAAGTTCAGATTCAGGTAAGAGGTTGAGAATGTAAGGTTTCTATATTCTCCCCGAAATCCTACGTCTGCCTGATATGAATTCTGGGCTTCAAAGGATTTTGTCTTATCATTAAGATAGCGCAGTCCGACTCCCAGCCAATAGTGTGATAATATTTTGATATTTGCTGCCGTGATAAAGCTCTGCTCCTTGTAGATATCGTTTCCGAAATCCTGATAGCCGATCCCGATTGTCGTTTTACCAAATCGATAAGAGAGCGCAATATTTTTATAAGATATCTCTTCAAAAGAAAAGGGTATGGTGTATGAAGAGGTTGCCGAGAACTGCTGCCGTATATTTGCAGGGTTAAGGAACAGGCATGAAGCAGAACCGTCAAGCTGGGAAATTCCGGAAAGTGCCGCGATTTTTGCAGAGGGGGCATACTGCAAGAATGCTCCTTCAAGCGGAAGGATGATGCAGATAATGCATAAAATCGTAGAAAGAATAAATTTCATAACTCGCTCCACATCTATTTTTTTCTCTTAATAAATGTATAAGTTTTGTGATATTTTTTTGTCAATGTTTGTAATAAAAAACCCGCACATGGCGGGTTAAATATGGTACCAGAGGCCGGACTTGAACCGGCACGGGCAAAAAACCCGAGGGATTTTAAGTCCCTTGTGTCTACCAATTCCACCACTCCGGCACGCTATAAACATGGAGGCGACACCCGGATTCGAACCGGGGATAAGGATTTTGCAGACCCCTGCCTTACCACTTGGCTATGTCGCCGGAAAAAATGGAGCGGGAAACGGGATTCGAACCCGCGACGTCTACCTTGGCAAGGTAGAGCTCTACCACTGAGCTATTCCCGCTGTAGGAAGTAAAAATTTTTAGCTCCACTTCCTGTGTCAAGAATTTTGCACGCCTATATTCTATATAATAATTCAAAAATTTTTTAATTAACAAGTAATTTTTTGACTATTCTGAAGTTTCTTCCTCCACACATCAAACGTTAACCACCATAAAACCCCTTTTGCGTTATTGTTCTGTCCTGAATAATACCCCTGAACCATATTTTGGATCATATGATAATCGTAATGTGGATATTCTTTCACTCCCTTGCTTTTAAGAGTATCCATAATAAATTCCTTATTGTTTATAAGAAATAACTGTGAAAAATTAGTTGTATGAAATTTCTGGAATCGCCCAAACAGCTTGCCTAATATAAACGCTAGATACTTATTTAGGGTGAACGGAATTATGCTCACGTCTTTAACAAGCGGAAATTGTGTGAGCTTCGAATTTCCTTTATGCAATATCGACCTGTATACATTGTTACGTTCTCGAAAACTAACAGGAAGCTCAAGCATCTTTCTCAGAAAGCTGGGTTGTAAGTAGGGCATATAATTTCGAATAATATTATCAAGTCGCGTCTGGGTTACCGAACCCATATTGCCCGTGCGTGTTCTGATAGTAAATATATCAATCCAGTTACCTCCGCCAACATCCTTGATAGAAGGCATCATATCAATGATTTTTTCTATTTGTTGCTGGCATGAAAATATCATCTTCTTCGTTATATCATGAATGAACATGTTGGGTTTTGAGTGAGGAATTAAATTCAATATTTTTTGGGTGTCTCTTTCTAATATTGCTCTCTTGCCCTTTACAGATAACCATTTTGCGAAACTTCTTGTACAGTATTCTCCTTTCCCGCCATCTATTATTAGATTCTTTTTGTTTAGCCGTTTATAATGATCTTGTTCATAAAATAAAGAACCGATCATGTACGTGTGGGTCTGAAGTACAAAATCAACGAACCTGTCAACGTCTTTTGATTCAGTTAAAAATAGATTTGAGATGACTGTGTGGTTGAAGCCAAGTTTTGCTGCAAGCTTCTTTGCAATTATTGCATCTGGAAAATTACCGTCGCCAAAGGTATATGTGCGCCATTTTTTCCTATCTCTTTGAAGCAATATCGACAAGAGCAACCGTGAATCGAGTCCTCCAGAAAGTCCTAACAATAATTGTCTGTTCTGTTTAATACCTTGTGTGGTGAAATCTGAAATTAACTCAAAATAATTTTTTTCAGGTAATCTAAGTGCATATTCCGGCAACCATGGTTGGTTAGTCTTCGTAAAATTATTATCTTCAAATCGTGCAGACCCTCCCTGTCCAAGCCTCTCCGTATTCGTTATAAAACATTCATCTGATAGTGGATTTACACAAAGCCAACTGCTGCTAAAAATCTCGAAATCTATTTCAGGTCCTTCAATGAAAGGAATCAGCCAGTCCAATCTTGTTGAAAATGCAAGATAATTCTTGGTGTCTGCAAAAAACATATCGCGCATTCCAAGCTGGTCGTTTTTTATTCTAAGACTTCCCGGTTCCCATTCAACAATGACAAAATGTCCATTCAGGTTTCGAATATTGTTGTTTTTCTTTGATAAGAATGCTTCCCAATCATGAAAATCCATTAAGCGAAACGCATCTTTTTCGTAAGAAATTCCGGTTCCGCAAACCATCCAGCCGGAATCTTTCTTTTGATTATATTTGTAAAAACTATTTTTATGTCCGGTTCCGCTTGCAAAATAGTAATCTTTTGTCTCAACCGAGAATTTATCTTTGCTTTTAAATGGGTGATATTCTTTCCTGGGTATAACGGTCTGTTTGTTTTTTCTTAATATTCCAAAAATCCAACTCATATTTTACATCATCTTCTAATATCTCAATATCGGTTCTTTCTCAAAATAATATCCTAATATTTTACCCGCGAGTTTTGCTGCGATGTCCGCTCCCGATCCCCCCTGCTCCACAAATACAAGCACAACTATCTCGGGATCGTTCATCGGAGCTACTGCTACGAACCAGGCATGAGTATCTCCATAATAATTTTCTGCAGAGCCTGTCTTTCCACCAACCATAATATCTTTTACTCGAGCCATTCCACCTGTTCTTCCTTTTGCATTGACCGCTTCATACAAAGCTTGTTTCAAGAAATCAAGAGTGTTTTGTGAAATGGGCAATCTCAATTGCGGATATTTGTATTTTTCGGTGATTTCATCTCTAATTGCATAATCTATAAAATGTGGTCGGAGCTCAATTCCATTGTTGGCGATGCCGGCATAAAAACAAGCCAGTGATAATGGGGTAAGTAGCACTTCGCCCTGTCCAATACAAAGATTCAGTAGGTTGCCCCGTGTCCACCCCAATTTTCCATAATTTCTGTCATACCATTCTGAGGTGGGAAAGAAGCCCCTTCTGCTGCGCATTTTGTCAACGGGAATGCTTTCAAGAAGATTGCAGTCCTCTACAAATTCCTTAAAATCATTGAGATCAATCATCTCTGCTATTTTGTAAAAATATGAGTCGCAGGACTCTCTTATAGCATCGAGAAGATTAACTTTCCCGTGACCGCTCTTTTTCCAACAACCGAAAAATCTTCCTCCATATTCTACTCCGCCTTCGCAATCTACGAGAATTTCATGCGGTTCGACAAGGTTTCTTTCTAATGCATAGGCAGCTACGACAAGTTTAAAAACTGATCCGGGAGGATAGGTTGCGTTCATCGCTTTATTCAACAGGGGGTTGTTTTCATCCTCCAATATCCGGTTCCAATAAACCTCATTCATTCCTGTGACAAAATTATTAGGATCATATTCCGGGGTGCTCACCATTGCGACGATTCCACCTGTTTTGCAATTCATCACAATGGCTACGGCTGAAGTATCTTTGGGGAGCAGTCGGGCAATTTTATTTTGAATATTTTTGTCAATCGTAAGCACAAAATCTTTGCCGGGTAAAGAATGTTTTCCGGAATTTTTTTTCATTAGTCCAAGTGGTCGCCCAGTTGCATCCACTTGAATGATATCATATCCCTTTTCTCCTTTGAGCTCTGTCTCGTAACACTTCTCCAAACCAACTTTGCCAATATAATCGGTTTTAGTATAATCTCCGTCCTTAAGCTTTTGATACTCCGCAGATGACATTTTTCCCACATATCCAATATAATGAAAGTTAAGGTCATAATACCTAATTGCTTCTGGCTTGATAATAACCGCCGGATATTCTTCGCACTGTTCTTCAAGTTTGATCGCGGTTTCCATATTAACTTTGTCCTGCACAAGAACCGGTGCAAATTTGAAGAACCTGTGCTTGTAGATGAGCTCGGCGATTTCCTCTACAGGAACTCCAAGATTACCGGACAGGAAAGCCGCCACGCTGTCAGCATCAGTAATTTCGTTAATATCAATATAAACAGAAAGGGACGGTATGTTCTCTGTGAGAGGTTGCATATTGCGGTCGTACAGGATGCCCCTGCGTGCAGGTTTTTTTATGATCCGAAAGTAGTTCTTCTCTGCAATTTCCTTGTAATCATTACCCTTTATGACCTGTATCCGAAATAAAAAATAGGTAAGCGTCAGAAAAAGAACCAGTACGAGAATCAGTAGCTGGTCGGCTTTTTTCAGCTTAATTTTCATTTTTGGGCAAAGCTTAGTTTAAGATGGTCTGCCAAGTATAAAAGGAGAATTATTATGAAAGAATATGCTGAATTATATAGAGAAAGAACCACTATCTTTCCAAACGCAAGGGCATTACCCGTATTAAATATCAGGAATATCGTTGCTGAAAGTATAAAATAAAACAGGTTGGTGATGAGAACCAGTGCAAACCCTACACCGATCAGCTGCCTGCCAAGTAATTTCTTGAGCTTGCTGAGGGAAAATGCTATAATAAGAAAAAGCAGAGACGAAACACCAAAGGACGAGGGCTGGTTAAGATCAATAATTATTCCAAGGATGAAAGCAAGCACATAACCGGAAATATTCTCCCGCGCAATGCTATAATAAATAATCAGTGGTAAAAAAAGGTTGGGAATCGTTTCCCATAATCCAAGAGAAGCTGCAAAGAAATATTGAAAATATACTGTAAAAATAGTAACAAGAATAAGAACAATCATTATTTCTCCCACACAAGGCACAAGGGTGTAAGTTCCATCTGCTGTCCCTGTGGATTATCTCCCATTATCTCTTCGAGAAGACGAGCATTAATTCCGTCAGACCTGCCAATAACCCACGATCCCCCTATGTCATTAATATCCATGATAGCGGCATCATTTCCCGTTAATTCATGAATTTTCCGGCATATCTCATCCGTATGAATAGGTCCTTTGATAACTGTTGTGTTGTAAGGCGGTACTGGAGATGTGTGGGCGGCATCGACAAGTGCTGCCTGCTTGCCTGCGATGCGGTAAAATAGTCCGTGTATCCCAAATAATTTCCCCAAAGCACCGGCAATAGCTGCTATAATTATTCTGATATGTCCGCACTCATCTATAGCGCACTGCATGCTTGTTTTTGAACGCAAGCCAACTCCATATGGTACTTTGCTTACTCCGCGCCAGAGAAGTTTTGAGAGAAGCCCTATCTTTATCTCGCTTTCCAGTACAGCCCTTCCCTGGGTTATCGCAACAGGGCTTTCGCTCATGACAATAATATCACCCTTCTTTCGCTTTCCTTCAGTATCTTTTAGAACGATATCTATAATATCATCTTCCGGCGTTAAAATTTTTGTTTTGATCGGATGCCTCAAATAGACCTTCTTGCCGACTTCTATTTCTGTGATATTATTTCTCATATTTCTGAATTATTGCTACTGCTTCTATATTTGCCAAATTTACAAAGGGTTCTATCTCCGCTCTTGTGAAAAACCCTTCGCTGCTCTGCTCGATCTCAACGATTTTTCCAAAGGGAAGTTCTGAAGGGTAGATCGAGCTTAATTTTGAGGAAACTATCTGGTCCCCTGTTTTCAGATCGCTTCCTACCTTGATCTTTTCAAAATATATTTTCCCGTTCAGTTCGGTTTCCACAATGCCGTGAATCCTGCTTCTGCTGTCAATTGCGCCAAGCCGGAAATATTTGTTTCCAAAGGTCTGCACTACTGCATAATTCTGGTAAACTGCTACAACTTTTCCCACAAGCCCTTTTTCTGATATAACCGGTTGATTGTTCAGAATGTTTTTATTCTTCCCTGCATCAATAATGAGAGTTTCATAGTTGAGAAACGAACCTGTTCCTATGACATCTGCAATTAAAAATTCATAGCTGGAAATATCAATATTTTCAACAAGTTCTTCGAATCTCTGTTGTTTGTTGAGCTCTTCCTTGAACATTCTTAGTTCGTTCTGTGCAAGAAAAAGCTCTCTCTGCAGATAATTGTTCCTCTGATACACATTGGAGAGATTTTTTATATAGGTGATACTCGATGAAAATGGTAACAGGATTGTATTGCCGACGAATTGCGCCTTTTCTATTCTCTCCTCATTGTTTCCAATTATAAAAAGAATTGAGAGAATAAGAAGGATACCGAAAACAATGTTTCTTCTGGTGAACATGTTGGCTCGTATTAAATTTCGTCTGTTCTTTTATACTTTTGGTAAAAGGACTTTTTCGTATTCTTCGAGATTGTCCAAAATCTTACCGCAGCCCATGACCACACTGGTTAAGGGTTCATCAACGAGCGTCACCGGAAGATTGATAGTTTCCTGGATTCTCCTATCGAGTCCTTTTAGTTGACCGGCTCCACCTGTCAGCACTACTCCTCTATCGGCAATATCGGCAGAAAGCTCCGGTGCAGTTTCTTCGAAAAGGCGTTTCACCGCATCGACGATCTTGTTCACGGTGTCGGCTATCCCTTCCCTGATCTCTTCAGAGGAAATTTTCATAGAAACAGGATATCCTGTGATCAGATCTCGTCCGCGAACTTCCATGGTCAGCTCATCTTCAAGTGGAAATGCTGACCCGATTTTTATTTTTATTCTTTCTGCTGTTGATTCTCCGATATAAAGATTGTGCTTCCTCCTGAGATAGGCAACTATTGCTTCATCCATCTCATCCCCGCCGATTCGAATTGAATTGTGGTCAACAATATGAGACAGAGATATAATAGCGATCTCTGTTGTTCCTCCACCGATATCGATTATCATATTGCCATACGGTTCGTGTACGGGCAATCCAACACCTATCGCTGAAGCAAGAGGTTCCGAAACAAGATACACCGTTCTCGCTCCTGCATGTTCTGCCGATTCCTTGACCGCTCGCTTTTCTACCTCTGTAATACCTGAAGGTACAGCAACGATCACTCGGGGTCTGATCAAAAATTTTTTCTGTTGTGATTGAAGAATGAGGTGGCGAAGCATTGTTTCCGTGATCTCAAAATTGGCGATCACTCCGTCTTTCATGGGCTTGATCGCCCTGATCTCTTCAGGTGTCTTACCCAGCATCTCCTTTGCTTTGTACCCAATTGCTATGACCTTTTTGGATTCCGTTTCCACTGCAACAACAGAGGGCTCGTTGACAACAACTCCATGCCCCTTCAGATACACAAGCGTATTCGCTGTACCCAAATCTATTGCCACATCGTTCGTTATCCAATTTAAAATAAAATCCCAAAACATTGATTCTCCTTAAAAAAATTCATCGCGTTTACTTATTAGTTCATAATCTATAATTGTAAATTCTTTTTCATATATTGAAAAAACTATATTTATACTTGCATTCTCTGGTTCATCTGGAATATTCATGAAATTCTTTACCTGCAGTTCCTTGATTTTTACATTTATCATCAGATAAACAAGAGACGGATTTCCTTGGCCAAAGGGTGCAAATATTCTGTGTATCTCTCTCAGTCTATTGACATCAAATTGGTCTTCATCAAGCACATAATCTATGTACATCTTCTTTGATTCATTTTGTAGTTTTTTTATGCTTTTGTATTGTTCTTCTGCCAGTATTTTCAGTTTCTCATGGATCTTTGAATAAAATTTTGCGTGGCAGGAAAACCCTGCTGCTTCCTTATGTCCCCCGTATTGTATGAGACAGGGTTCTATCTTTTTCAAACAGTCCAGCCAGTTAAAGCCGGACGGTGCGCGTGCTTCTGCAGAGAGAACATCATCTTCCCATTTTGTGAGCACCAGGCATGGTATCCGATAGGTGTCTGTAATATATGATGTTGCAATTCCGAGATATTTTACTGATATATTACCTTTGGAATCGTAATACTCGAAACAATGCCCCTCTTCCTTCTTGTATTCTGATTCCATGAGATCTCTGATTCTTTGAACCTGCTCTTTGTTGTCATGAACACGTTTTTCAAGAATTGAATAAATCTCTTTGATCTCGCTCTTCTTTTGCGAAAGAAGGATGTCGACCCCAAGGTGTTTTCCGTTATCTTCCCTGCCCAATGTAAGCAAAAGAATGAGCTGCTTTACTGCTTTTTCTCTTGAAAGCTCTCGGGTTTCCTCTGCATAAAAGTGAAAAAATGGATTTTCTGATTGCTCGAAATTATAAAAAAGATGCTTTGCATATATTCTATTATCGTCAACAAGCCGCATTCTGTCTGCAATCGTTCCAAGCCCTACAAGCAAGGGGTACACCGGCTCAGTCGGAATGCCTGTCATCTGCGATAACACCTTGACCACGTTCATAACCACACCAACTCCAGCAAGATATTTAAAGGGGAATCTGTCGTTTTTTTTGTAAGGATCTACAATGGCTGAGGCCTGCGGAAGTTCCTTCATTATTTTATGATGATCAATTACGATCGTTTTTATACCGTTCCTTCTGAGGCGCGCTATTGGCCCAACTTCTGAAACACCAATGTCAACTGTTATTACCCTTTTGGTACCGTCTTTTAAAACCTTCTGAATAAACTTCTCTTGTAAACCAAACTTCTCAAATTCTCTATCAGGTATGTAAAAAGAAATATTCTTCGCGCCAAGTTTAGATAAAAAAGTATAGAGCACAACCGTGCTTGTGATCCCATCAACATCGTCGTGCCCGAAAATGGTGATCTTTTCACATTCCTGAATATTCGCTAATATTTTTCTCGCTGCTTTTCGTGAACCACTTAAAAGATTGGGGTCGTTGCATTTGTCCAGAGTCGGATTCAAGAATTTATCTACATTCTTTATTTCTCTACCCCTGACAATAGATGAAACAATATCCTTTGTCTGATGATTACGAAGAAACCAACTCTTTTTCAATTTTTCTTAATTCCAGTATTCTTTATATTTCTGGTCTAATTTTGGTATTTCTTTATCCTTCTTAAACTCTTTTGGGTTTCTCCACCAATCCGTTGAAGAGAATCCAAATGAGATACGGAAGAACTTATCTTGATATATATTTTTATCCACTGAGCCGCGAGCACCGTATGCAAGTGACACGCTTAGTCTGCCCTGAGTTGGAAGCATTATTGGTATATCGAATCCTGCAGTGATCGCTGTTTCATCAATATAACTACCGTTGTTTTTGCACGAAAGCTGTCTATAATATCCACCTATTCGTGTGGGTGTCTTCCAGAAGAAATCCTTTTTCGGTGTATATGAAATTCCAAGTGAAACCATATTAGTATTTCTATCATTCATTTTCTCAACATTTGTGTTTTTCCAGAAAGTATAGCGTAAATCCGTCTCTGCATAAAGAAAATCTGTCACTTCCATACCTGCGCCAAAACCCATCTGCATGGGAATATCATATTTTGAAGTAGTACTACTTTCATAATCATAATTTGAATTGTTGTAGTATTCGATTTTGTAGGTATCCACTGAATGCAATTTTGCTTTGGTTTGGATGAAGCCGCCAAAGGAGAACGCTTTATACGGAAAAGTAAATCCTGCAGAGAAGTTCACCCCATCCATAAGATGTTGTTTTATCTCTCTTGTATCGATCAAGTCCCCATCTGAATAATCTACGTACAGGTCCTCAGTCCGGTTTCCGAAGATATAGTTTATATTGATACCCAGCCCAAAAGCGTCGATCCTTTTTGCAAGATAAAAACCAAGTTGATTAAGAGAGCCAAACTTTTGATCTGTTACGAGGTAATCTCCAACCAAGCTTGCTGTGTCTCCTAATGCAGTATCGAGACCAAAATAGTATTTTTCAAGAAAGGATATACCAAGAATAGTTCCTTTGGCAACGGGAACATACATTGCAGCATAAGGTATGCTGGATACTTTGTTTGTATAAGACTCATTTGAATCTTTGAAAATTGTGTATCCGAAATCTATCTGGGTTGAGTAATTTGCTTTATTGACCGTAGTAAGAAGAGCTGGATTTATTATCGAGAAATTTTTTCTGAATATCGAACTGATCCCGGTAAATCCCATACCCGATCCAAAATTATCCGCTCCGAAATGCTCTTCGACAAATCCATTAGGAGAAAACATAGATGCGGCGAACAATGGAACGGCAAGGCAGCAAAACAGGAGATATATTATTATTTTTCTAAAAAACATAGTACCTCATTTATTCTAAAACTGGTTTTGTATAAATTATGTGGAGTGCGGGTTTGCTGTGTTCATCAGAGAAATCTACGAAAGAATAATCCTTATTTTCGTGTTTTGAAACTAACGCTATATAAGGATTTGACAGGTCTCCTCTGATTATACCCTCCAAAACAGTTGTTATATTAACGGTTGAAAGAGAATCTCCTTCGATGAAATAGGAAGTCGGTGTTGATGAAATATACGTACATTCATCGGTTTGAATATCAGAAACATAATAAGGAATTATTGAAATATAATCATCATCCACATAAGCGTTTTCGACCATAAAGGAATCTATCTGCACTTCAGCTAAGTTCATGCTGATCCGCTCAAGCTCATCAAGCGTAATCCCGAGTTGAGAATATATAGAATCCACATGCACTTTCAGGATTAGCCGGGATGGTGGTAGATTTGCGATGATCATTTTGCCAGGATCATAATTCTTCTGCAGGTTTTCATCGAAACCAATAAATGTATCCTTTGTTGTACCGAGCAAAAGAGTATCTCTATATCCTGTTTCATCGCCGACCGCAACTATTTTGAGCTTCGGTCCTTTATCATCCGAATTGAATGTAAAGAACTCAACAAAATTCTCTAACGCATTCGGAGCATCGAGAAGCATACCGTAGTTCAGAGAATCATTAATGATCCAATCCTCAACTATTGCCGGATCAAAAGGAACGTAGAAAGAATCTGTGTCAGATACAAATTCAACAGGTGTGGGAAAGTCCTCGAATTCTGTTCCTATGGTGTCCCATGTAGCTGAGCCAACAGCCCAATCGACCATAAGTTTGTAGGCATGGATATCTATATCTGTTTCGAATTGTGATTTCCTTTCAAAAAGGATTTCGCAGCTTTCAAAAGAAGTGGAGTCAAGCCATGTTGTATCCGGCAATGCACCGAACCTCATCAATGATCTGGTTTCCACACCATTGAAGTTTCCGACTAGCATCAAAGAATTTGCAGGAAAAATTCCAATCGTATTCGTGAATGATCTTTCGAGAGTTATTGCATTTAAAATAGCTTCTGTTATATCCGGCTCATGGTCGGGATCGTAACCCATATAATTATTTTTTTGAGTACAGGATGCTATAATGATCAGAGAAACGAGCATTATCATGGAAATAAACTTATTCATATTAAAACCTTTTCTTATTTTAAATAACATTAACAAATCAGTAGTCTTCATAGGCACAGTGGATTTGTGGATAACACTGCTATGCACCTGGAAACATTATCTCTAATAGCATAATATTCTGAGGAAGAAATTGTTGATAAGTTTGATATATCCACATTCAACGGAGATGATACCGGGAATTTTATCAAAGGCATAGGTTTATGCACAGCATTGCACATGTTCTGTGGATAAGATGTTGAGTAATTATTTTTCATATTTTATTGGATAATATTTTCTGTGATTTCTTTTATTTTTCTTTTGAGATTATTGTCGCTCTCTAATTTTTGAGAGATGATCTTTTTTGCATGAATAATCGTTGTGTGGTCTTTTTTATTATAATGATTGGCGATCTCAAGTAAAGAGATATGCGGTATGAGTTTTGAAGATAAGTACATTGCGATCTGGCGAGGAAATGCTATCTCCTTTTTCCGAGTAGGTTCTTTTATCTGGTTTTTTCCGATTTCAAAATATTTTGCCACTTCCTCTTGAATAAGATCAAGGGAGACGGGACGCTTACGGTTTGTCATCATATCTTCGAGTATTTCCTTTACGTCATTAACTTCGAACTGGTGGGCATTGATTTTTCTATATGACGAAAATGCAAGAATTTTTATGAGAGAACCTTCAAGCTGCCGAATATTGTCATCAAAATTTTCTGCGATGAATTCAAGGACTTCAGGTTTTAAAGTGATATTTTCTTCGTCACACTTCTGGCGCAGGATCGCAACTCGGGTTTCATAGTTGGGACGCTTTATGTCAGCAAGAAGTCCCCATTCAAATCTGGAGATAAGTCTGTCCTGCAACTTTTTGATTTCTTTGGGGGGACGGTCACTTGTAAGAATGATCTGCTTTTTGGCATTATAAAGGGTATTAAATGTGTGGAAGAATTCCTCTTGGCTTCCCTCCTTTCCGGCAAGAAACTGGATGTCATCGATCATAAGGATATCATAAGTTCGGAATTTTTTTCTGAAATTAACAGTAGTATTTGTCTGGATTGCCGAGATCATTTTGTTTGTGAAGTCTTCAGTAGGAGTATACAGAACGCGTTTGTTGATCTTATTTTGAATTAAGTAATTACCAACTGCCTGCATGAGGTGGGTTTTGCCAAGCCCGACTCCTCCGTAAATAAACAGAGGATTGTATATTTTGCCGGGTTTATCAGCAACAGCCTGAGCGGCAGATATGGCGAAATGGTTATTGTTCCCGACGACAAACCTTTCAAAGGTATATCTGGGATTAAGTCCGTTATCTCTTGATATATCAATAATAGACTTTTTCGAAAAAGAGTAATTACTTGGAGCTTCTGAAGCAGAACCGATGAAATCAACTGTGATTTTTTCCGCAGTGAGATTATATACGATCTCCTCGATGAAAGACTTATAATGTTGGTCAAGCCAATCTGCAAAGAATTTGGTAGGGGCTTTTACCGTGAGAGTCTTGTCTACAAAACTGAACTCTTTTGTTTTATCAAACCAGGTAGAATAGGTTTGAGGTTCTACTTGAACTTTTATCTCATCTAGAATCTGTTTCCACAATCCTAATGATCCAGCCATAGACAGTTATCAACCTTTTATATTACTGAATATCAGGGAGATACGAAAGCCACCTAAATGTTATCCACAGAATTATCAACAATTTACAAACAGTTGTAATTAGCCATTATTCAGGAGGATACAAGAAAAAAGAACATCTGACGGTTTCGGTTATCCACACTTTAGTGTGTTTCGAACCCTGAAATTTTTTCCAAAAAAGGCGGTTTTAAATAACTCCTGTCAACAAAAAGTTCTTTATCAACAAATATTACGCCATCTCGTTAAGTCATTCTTTAAATTTCAACATAAATTAATGGAGAGTAATTTCAAATTATTCAATAATTTATACATCTCTCAGAGAGAGCGTAAAACTTGACATTAGTAAGACGCATAAAGCAGATTAGCATAAGAAAAATATTAATAATTTTTAAATAAAATGAGCAACAAAAAAAGCTGGCATATACTAATTACGAGCAATTCTGCGACAGGAGTGAAGGAATTTCATATATCCAAACCATTGATACTTTTCCTCGCAATTTTTGTATTTGTTTTTGTTCTAACCACCGGAGTGATCACTTATTTTTTTGTTACAAGCGAAGTTGACAAACACCAGCTACGGGACCTCCAGGCACATAATATTAAACTCAAAAACGAGATGACAAGAATAAATTCCTTGCTCGATACTATGCAATTTGAGCTGGAGAATGTTCAGGATAGAGATAAAGAAATAAGAGAGCTCGAGGGGTTGCGTCGTATTGATGATGACATTCGGCAGATGGGTGTTGGCGGTATTCAATATTTTGACTCGACCTTTTTCTCCTTGGATCGGGAGCTCTTTGACATTCACAATAATGTTCTGAAAAAGATAGATGTTTTCTCACGACAAATGGAATTTGAAAAATCCAGCTTTGCTGAAATCTCAAAATATCTTACAGTAAAAAATATAATCTATAACCACACACCCTCGATCAAACCAACCAATGGGCGGATTACAGAAGGATATGGATACCGGGTACATCCAATCTATAAAGTAAGACAATTTCATCACGGGGTTGACATTGCGAACAAAGAGGGTTCTGTAATCTACGCAGCGGCGGACGGGAAAGTTGTCGATAAAGGATATCATAAAGATTACGGATACTATTTACTGATCGATCACGGTTATGGTTATAAAACATTCTATGGACATTTCAGGAAGAGATTTGTGGACATTGGGCAGGAAGTAACAAAATATCAAATAATCGGAGAAATGGGTTCAACCGGCACATCAACAGGATCTCATCTTCATTACGAAGTGCGATTCTATGGCAAGAGTACCAACCCGATAAATTATTTCAACAAAAAGAAGTCTACGATATACGTAGATAAAAGATATCTTTCATAACGATTTTATCGTATCTTGAAAAAAGCATTTATTTTCTGTAATAATAATTATATTGATTTTGCAATAGACTTTCCTGTGGATGGCAAGATCATAGCAGCGGATGGCGGAGCAAATTTCCTACTTAACCGTAATATAACACCCGATGTTCTCATAGGAGATTTTGACTCTATTTCAGATAGTTCTCTGGAAGAACTAAGGGATAAAGCAGAAATATTGCAGTTCCCCAAAGAAAAGGATAAAACCGATAGTGAGCTCGCACTGGATTATTGTATTAATGAACACTTTGATTCAGCAACAATGGTCAATGCGGTGAACGGACGGCTGGAGCATTCACTGGCAAATATTTTCTTAATAGAAAATTTTGTGAAGAAAGGGCTTTCGATTTATTTTATTAATAAGGAAAATGAAGTATTTGTTCTTTGTGGACCGGACGAGATAGAGTTGAACAGCAAAAAAGGTGCAGAAATTTCTTTGATCTCTCTTACGGAGCAGACGAAAATGGAATTCATTAGAGGTTTTAAATATCCTTTGCAAAACGAGATCTTGTTTAGGAAGCACACACGCGGGATTAGTAATATAGCAGAACAAGAGAAGCTTTCTGTCAAGATTTCAACGGGAATTTTATTAATAATAAGAGGAAGATAAATGGCAGAAATAAAGTTTGAAAAAGCACTGGAGAGACTTCAGGAAATTGTAGAAACACTAGAAGGTGGAAATATTGATATTGAAAAATCTCTTGAATATTACGAGGAAGGTATCAATCTGATAAAGCAATGTTCCTCGAAACTGAAGAAGATCGAGAATAAGATCGCGTTGCTTAATGAGATAGACGAGGACGAGGAAGCACAAGATGAATAAGGCGTGTTGTATAGGAGAAATCCAATGACCAAAATGATGCGACTGAAAAAGGACGTAAAAGAAAAACGAGAATTGGTCAACATTGTTATAGATCGGTTTTTACCAAGGAAGGATGAATACCCTAAGATAATTCACAAAGCGATGCGCTATACCCTTTTTGCAGGCGGTAAGCGGATCAGACCATATTTGACCATCACGACATACCAGCTCTTCGGACACATGGATAAAAAGATATTGCCCCTTGCGGCTGCAATTGAGCTGATTCATACTTATTCACTTATTCATGATGACCTCCCCGATATTGACGATGACGATTTGCGCAGAGGAAAACCATCAAACCATGTGGAATTCGGAGAAGATATTGCGCTCCTTGCAGGAGACGCACTGATCATGGAAGCCTTTCGGCTGATGCTCCGGCTCGATGTAAAACCGAGGTTCAAAACCCAAATAATCTCAGAATTTACAGAGATAACCGGCAGCAAGGGGTTGATCGCCGGGCAAGTTGTGGATATTCTTAGCGAAGGGGAAAAAGTAAACGTAGAAACTCTCGATTACATACACAAGAACAAAACCGCCAAACTGATCTGCATGGCTATTAGATTTGGTGCTATTATGGGAGAGGCAAGCGAAGATGATATTATTCGCATTACTGAATTTGGAGAAACTCTCGGGCTACTTTTTCAAATAGTGGACGATATCCTCGACGTAGAAGGAACTACCAAGAAGATGGGTAAGAAATCCGGCAAGGACGTAAAGGTCGGAAAAGCAACTTATCCAAAGGTTTACGGACTGGCGAAAGCAAAGGAAAAACGCGATGAGCTTATGCTCAAGGCGCAGAATATAATTTCTTTTTACGGGCCAAAAGCGGAGTTCCTGAAAAAGATCTGTATTTATATTGCAACTCGTGAATTTTGATGATCAATATAAAATTCAGGAAACTCACACAAACAGCACATATACCACAAAAAATGACCGAGCATTCCTCGGGCTTTGATCTCTATGCTGATGTTGATGAGCTAATAGTACAGCCCAAGGATGTGGCATTTATCTCAACAGGCATTTCGCTGGAGATTCCACAGGGTTATGAAGCACAAGTTCGTCCCCGAAGCGGATTAGCGGTCAAACACAAGATCGGGGTGCTGAATTCACCCGGCACAATTGATGCAGATTATCGCGGAGAAGTAAAGGTGATACTGTTCAATTTTGGAAATGAGTCCTTTGTTGTCACGAGGAACATGCGGATTGCCCAAATGGTGTTTGCAAAAGTAGAGCATGCGGAATTAGAGGAAAGCACTTCTTTAGAAGAGACAGAACGAAACGATGGCGGATTTGGTCACACAGGATAATCAAAAATGCCGGAAACCACACTGGATGACCTGCAATATGAAGACCTTCGCCTACGCCAGAATAAACGAGGTTACCGAAGCACAGAAGATTCGCTGATCCTCTTATATACGATCATAAAAAGAGTGGGATTTGACTACAAAGGAAATGCCTTCGAATTTGGAACAGGTTCGGGTATTATCTCATTACTGCTCGCAGCAAAACTGAAAAACATAACCATAACAACAATAGAGATACAGGAGTCCCTCTTTAGACTTGCAAAAGAGAATATCATCCATGCTGGACTGAAAGAGAGAATAGCCCTCATCAAAATAGACGGCAGAAAGATCAAAGAATACTTTAATCCACAAAAATTCGATTGCTGCTTCTCGAATCCGCCCTTTTTCCTGAAAGGGTCAGGAAGACCCAGTCCTTCCAAAGAAAAGCTTCATGCCCGTTACGAAATGCTCTGCACCATGGGTGATGTGCTGGATGCCTTTGAATATATGCTTAAGTTTCGGGGGTTAGGTTTTCTGATTTATCCTGTAGAGAGACTCGAAGAATTTCTGCAAAAGGTGAATTCGCTTAAACATATGAAACTCTCAAGAATTCAGTTTTTCAAAGATATAAAAAATCCCAGCGGAACATGGAAATCTTCACAAAATGAATCAGATTTATCTAAATGGGCGCAAAAGAGCAAATTATTTGTAGCGGAGATTAAAAAGCACTCATGAAAGTTTTTTTCACTCTTTTCAGAAAACTCTATTCTGACCTTATCGGGCACCTTATCATTATCTGGTTCCTGATCCTGCTTACCGCGCTTGTGCTTCTTGCAATGTTCTATGCGGAAGAATATTTTGAGAAAGTGCTACACGAAGAGGTGGTGAAAACCTCAATAATTGTGTATATCAATCCTCAAGCACAGACAGAGGATGTGATGATGAGCATTTTGTCTTATCCGACCATTGAGAATCACAAGCTTATTACAAGCATGGAAA
>JAVCDK010000138.1 GCA_030765865.1 Candidatus Celaenobacter antarcticus
TTTTGATGTAGTGAGCACGGCTTTTGAAGAGTATGATAAGGATGTTGCCGAGTCTGTTATCAATAAAAAATTAACCGGAAGATGCGAGATAATCCTACATCAACTTATGACAGAAGATATTGGTTTGAGCGTTCAGAATGCTGTGGTGGCAGCATTGTATATTCGATATCTGAAAAGAATTGCGGCACATCTTCTTAATATTGCGACCTCGCTGGTACAGCCGTTTGAGAAAGTACGCTTTATGCCGGAATCTGCTACTAATAAGTATGAAAAGAAGACAGAGGGTGATAAGTAGAGCATAGACGTAGAGTGTAAAGCGTTGAGCGTGGAGGGAGAAAAATAAGAAAAGGGGTTCGGAGTAGCGGGCTGGTTTTGATTAGCGAAAGGGATGATAAGTAAAAAAATCGTCACCAAGTTCAACTCGTAACGAGAGAATGTTCGTCAGGACTTTACTTCTATCGCTTTTTTAGGACAGACATCAATGCAAATGCCGCACTGAATACACTTTTCCTCGTCAATTTTATGAACCTCTTTTACTTTTCCATCGATTGCATTAACAGGGCATTTTTTTGCACAAATCGTGCACCCAATACATTTTTCTTCAATGATGATTGGTTGGGGACGAATTTTAATTCTATCTTCGATTGCTTTTGTAGGACACACTGTTGCGCACAAACCACAGGAAACGCATTTATCATAATTGATGGTTGCGAGATTGTTTTCAAGTGTGATCGCATCAACCGGGCATTTTTTCACACAGAGTCCACAACCGATGCACGCAGTATTGTTTCCACAATTTGCTTTTGCATCCTTACCTTTATCGTGAGACATACACAGGATATGAACTTTTTTGCTGACAGGCACAAGCTCAATAAGATCTCTCGGGCATGCTTCCACGCATTTGCCGCAACCTGTGCATTTATCTCCGTCTATAATGCGCATATTATTCTCATCGATTGAGATCGCATCGAAAAGACATGCATTATAACAGTCATTATACCCCAGGCAGCCAAAAGTACAAGCATTTTGCCCATTAGAAAGCAGGACTGCTGCTTTGCAAGTGGCAATACCTTTATTTTCGAATTTAATATTTGTGTTATTAATTCCACCGCTTTGGCAGTGGATAACTGCGATATTTCTTTCTTTTTTGCTTGCCTTTGTTCCCATGATCTTTGCGATCTCTGCTGCGACAACATCTCCGCCAGGCGCACATAAAGTTGGCTCAGCACCGGACATGACAATTGCTTTTGCATATCCCGAACAACCCGGATAACCGCAAGCTCCGCAGTTTACACCGGGCAATGCTTCTTCGATCTGTTCAATTTTCGGGTCAATTTCAACATGAAATACTTTCGATGCTAAAGAGAGCGCTATTCCGAATATCATACCGAGAACGCTTAAAACAATTATGGAAACCAATAACATGTGTGCTCCTTATTAAAATTTCATCCCGGAAAATCCGAGAAATGCAAGCGCCATACAGCCCGCAACAATAAACGAAATTGGCATACCCTTCATCGATTTGGGAACTTTACTGTATTCAAGACGTTCACGAATTCCTGCCATGAGCACAAGAACAAGAGTGAAACCAACTCCTGCAGCAGCGCCATTTACAATGGACTCGATAAAGTTATAGTTTTCATTTATATTGAGAAGCGAAACACCAAGCACTGCGCAGTTCGTAGTGATAAGAGGTAGATAAATACCGAGCGCTTTATAGAGTTCAGGTGCAGCTTTTTTTATGACCATCTCAACAAATTGCACAAGCACAGCAATGCTGAGAATGAATGCGATGGTGCGAAGGAAGGTCAGATCAATACCAAAAATACTTGTTGCTTTATTAAGAAAGAATGTGTAGATAAGCCATGTGATCGTAGAAGCCATAGTCATCACAAAGATAACTGCCATACCCATTCCGATCGCCGAGTCCATCTTTTTTGAAACACCAATATAAGGACATAAACCTAGGAAACGATGGATCACAAAGTTGTTCACAAATATTGAACCGATTATTATAACAAAAAGTGTTGAGAAATCCATTAATGCTCCTTGCTCATCTAAGCTTTCGATTTCTTCTTATTTTGCAAAATATTTAATAAACCCATTAAAAGACCGATCGTGACGAATGCGCCTGGAGGAAGAATTGCAGCGATCATCGGTTTGTAGGAAGCGGGAAGAATACGAATATCTAAAATTGTGCCGACACCGAGAAATTCTCTGATAAGAGCGATAACCATGATTGCAAGCATAAAACCAAATCCCATTCCAAGTCCGTCCAGCATGGATTTGAACACGCCATTTTTACTTGCAAATGCTTCAGCTCTCCCAAGAATGATACAGTTCACCACAATGAGGGGAATAAAAATTCCGAGACTTTTATGAAGAGGCGGTACGTATGCTTCCATAGCCATATCAACAATTGTTACGAATGATGCGATCACCAGAATAAAACATGGGATACGAACTTGACTCGGAATTAAATTTTTTATAAGAGAAATAAAAATATTCGAAAACACGAGAACAAATGTTGCCGCAGCACCCATTCCGATCGCGTTCTGAACTGAAGTGCTGACAGCAAGTGTGGGGCATAGACCTAGTGCCATAACGAAAACAGGATTTTCTTTTATGATGCCTTTTGTAAATTCTTGAATTGCTTTCATTATTCTCCTCGTTTATAATCTATCACGAAGCTTTTGAAAAGTTTCACGGATTGCATTGGTAACTGCTCGAGTAGTGATGGTCGCACCTGTAAGGGATTGAATATCTCCACCGTCTTTATCAACATAGATATCTCCAGGATTTTTACCAGTGAATTGAGCAGTAAAATCTTGCTTTGTGCAGTTTGCACCAAGACCGGGAGTTTCTGATTGAGAGACTACAGTGATAGCGCTTATCATAAGTTCCGGAGTAAGCCCGACGATCGTTTTCACATCGCTGCTATAGCCGTATTGGGCACAAGAAAATACATATCCCACGAGCGTGCTGTCGGGCGAATAACCTTCATAAAATAATACTGTACTGCTGTCTGAAACCGGTTTGAAGAATTCGGCATTAGGGAGGACAAGTCTGCGTGCGGCTTCTACGGCTTTTAGTTTATTTTCTGCAATGAGAGGTGCAGTCTGCTTGTAGATCAACGAAAGGATTGCACCTGCGATCACACAGATCAGCAGTAAAACCAAAGTTGGACGAATAAAATCTTTCATATTATCCTTAAAAATATATACTTACTTTTTGGATTTCTTTCTGTAGCCAAACGTTTTCTGCAGAGTTATTTTATCTATTAGCGGAACGGCAATATTCATAATAAGAATAGAATATGAAACACCTTCAGGATAACCACCCCATGTGCGGATAACTACAGTGAGCACACCGCAGCCAATGCCGAAGATGAGCCGCCCTGTTTTCGTTACTGGAGACGTGACCATATCTGTGGCCATAAAGAAAGCTCCGAGAATGAGACCACCTGAGAAAATGTGGAATAAGATTGGACCGGAAAAGAGCCCATCGATTCCGCCAACCATCCAGCTCAGGAATGCAACAGTTCCTATATAGCCGATGGGAATCCGCCATTCGATGTAATGCTTGTACACAAGAATAGCAGCTCCGAGAATTAGTGCAGCCGCCGAGACTTCACCAATACACCCGCCGATATTCCCCCAAAACAGTTCTTTGATATAATCCAGGGATGAAAGCTGGTGAAAAATAGTCCTGGCAGAATCACCCGCAGTTCCGGCAATGATATCACCACGAATCTGTTGAGCGAGATTTAGTGGAGTAGCAGAAGTGATCAAATTTTGGAGTTGGGCATCTCCGCCAGTTATCAAAGTCTGCTTAAGGCCGGAAACAGTTGCAATGCCTGCATTTGCGAGCTTGGTGGCCCAGCCGGTTGTCATCTGGACAGGCCAAGATGCCATAAGGAAGGCACGACCGAGAAGTGCAGGATTCACAGGATTATATCCAAAACCACCAAATATCTGCTTCCCGATAGTTATTGCAAAAACAGAACCCACCACTGGTATCCACCATGGAGTAAGAGGAGGTAGATTAAAAGCTAAAAGCATTCCTGTGACAACTGCACTGCCGTCAGAGATCGTCACAGGTCTTTTTGTTAAAAATTGTACAAGAGCTTCAGTTACAACAGCAGAAACCACACCGAGAATGGTTATCCAGATAGATCGCCATCCAAAGAAAAGGTATGCGGCAATAAGCGCCGGCAGTAGAGCGATCACAACAGTCCACATTACCCGACGAACACTTACCCGTTCATGCAGGTGCGGAGAACAAGAAACATTCACTAAACTCACGTGTAAAACCTCCAAAAACTATTTATCTTGGCTTTTAAGTTTATTTACTTCTAATTTACCGATTTTGATCCACTGTACAAGCTGAATATGAGATGGGCACACATAAGCGCAGGAGCCGCATTCGATACAGTCGAGGACACCCAATTTCATAGCTTCTTCATACTGCCCGTTCTTGACTTTATCGGCAATAAATGTTGGTAAAAGGTTCATCGGGCACGCATCTACGCATCTTCCGCAGCGTATACATGGAGCTTCAGTTGTATCAACGACCTCTTTGTCACCCATGAACACAAAACCCGAGGTCGTCTTCGTTGCTGGAGCTTCCAGGTCAGGAAGAGCAAATCCCATCATCGGACCACCGGAAATTATCTTACATATTTCCTCTGATGTTCCACCACAGAATTCGAGAAGCTGGGAAAGAGGCGTTCCGATTGGTACTTTAATATTTTTCGGCTCATTTACAATTTCTCCACTTATCGTAGTAATTCTCTCAATAAGCGGTTTATGATAACGAAGCGCTTCATATATGGCAAAGGCAGTTCCCACATTTTGTACAACAATTCCCACATCCATTGGCAGTCCACCAGCTGGAACTTTGCGTTTAGTGATAGCATAGATAAGCTGCTTTTCTGCACCTTGAGGATACCGGAGCATACACGGAACCACATTGATATTTTTTTGATCTCGAAGCATTTGCTTGAAAATCGTGATTGCATTCTTTTTATTAAGTTCGATACCGATGTATCCGCGCTTTGCATCGAGTATCTTCATTATTATACGCAGTCCTGCAATGATTTCTTCGGGATGTTCAAGCATCAGGCGATGATCTGATGTAAGATAGGGTTCGCACTCAACACCATTTAGGATCACTGTGTCTATTGGGCGGTTCTCAGGAGGAGAGAGCTTTACATGTGTGGGGAATCCCGCGCCACCCATACCGCAGATACCAGCTTTCTGGATACGCTCTTTCATCTTCTCGCTGCTCAATAAAAAATACTGTTCATCATCTTGAAGTTCGGATATCCATTCGTTCTTGCCATCATTTTCGATTTCTATCACTTGTTGAATTGTTCCTGTCGGATGCGGGTATGGTCCGATTTTGATCACTTTGCCGGAAACGGGACTGTGCATAGGAATAGAAACAAACCCACTTGCGTCAGCGATTTTTTGTCCCTTTTTAACCTCATCTCCGACTTTTACGATTGGCACAGCGGGACGACCAATATGCTGGATTAGAGGAATATAAAGTTTTTCTGGTGCAGGGAATTTTTCAATCGCTTTGTGATTGGTAAAATGCTTATAGTCATGTGGATGGATACCACCCTTAAAGGTTTTTGCACACATTATCAGTCCTTTGGAAATTTAAAATGGAAAATTAAAAAGTTAAAATTTACAATATTCATTATTCAAAAATTGCTTTCACGAATTCTTCTGCATCAAAGTCCTTCAGATCATCCATCTGCTCGCCAATACCGATAGCTTTGATCGGTATCTGGAGACTGTCTTTGATGCCAAGAGCTACACCACCCTTTGCAGTGCCGTCAAGTTTCGTGAGTACAATACCGTCGATCGGTATAGATTCAAGAAATTTCTTTGCTTGCTGAACACCATTCTGCCCGGTTGTTGCATCTATGACAAGTAGGACCTGATGGGGAGCATCTGGAATGTGTTTCTGAATAGTCCGTTTGATCTTTGCAAGTTCTCGCATGAGGTTTATTTTCGTATGAAGTCTCCCCGCGGTATCAATAAGTACAACATCGTAGGATTGAGCTTTTGCAGATTGCATAGCATTAAAAATAACTGAAGAGGGGTCGGAACCGTATTCTTGCCCGATGATTGCCACGCCAATTCTCTTTGCCCAAATCTCAAGCTGTTCGATTGCTGCAGCGCGGAATGTGTCACCGGCAACGAGAAGAACTTTCTTGCCGTTTTTTTTGAATCTCTGTGCAAATTTTGCGATAGAAGTGGTTTTGCCCACGCCATTCACTCCGACAAAGAGCAGGACGTAGGGCTTTTCTTTAGGATTAAAATCAATGGCTTGTACATCTTTATACTCATCACGTAGGAGAGTAATGATGATATTTTCGAGCGCAGTAAATACCTGTTCCGAGCTTGAAAGTTTGTGCAGACGTATTTGTTCTGTTAGTTGAGATATGATTCTTTCTGTAATAGAAATACCCAGATCTGCCTGAATAAGGATATCTTCAATATCTTCAATAAGTTCTTCATCCACTCTGCCGCTCAGGCGTACGATTTCCGCGATCCGCCTGATGAAAGAATTATGTGTTTTTGAAAGTTTCTTTTTTAAACTGCTAACAAATGACAATATGAACTCCAATAATTTTGCATCAAATTTTATGAGTGTAAGAATGAATCAAGTTATTTTTTCTTTAAATATTAAAACAGATTGACTACAAGTTTTATCTATAAACGCAAAAGTGATTCTTGTCTAAATATTATTCCAGGGGGCTTCGATTGTCACAAAGCCCAAAATACTTTGGTAATATCACATTTAAGGGGATAATGCGCCAAGAAAAATGATAACTTGGGAATATCAAATTAGACGAATCAAAAATAATGAATTTGAATTAGTAAAAAAGCTAAAATTCATAGAAACCCAATTTTGAGAAATAAACTGTATTGCCTATAAAGTGGGGTTCCCAAGCCGGGGTTTAGCTGGTTCTCTATTTTAACCAATACCGATTAATGTATACAATAATAAGTGGCAATATTCCTACTCCATTATAAAAAACATGTGAAACTATACTCCATCCTATTCCAAATTTTGTTCTAATAAAACCAAAAATAATGCCTAAAATTATTTGTGGCAAAGTTATGATAGGGATAAAAAGTAAGTGATTCAAGCTTAATTCATAGTTTGTAATATGTATCATCCCAAATGATAGAACAGAAAAATAAAATATATATTTAAAGTTTCTATCCCAAAAGTTTGATAGTTTCCTTTCTATTGAATTATTTAAAACCAAATAGTAGAATACAATAAATACAGTAAATCCCAATAATAATCTGTAAATGTTATTGATTCCAATTTCCACATCTTTATTATTAAAAAGATATGGTGAACTTAAATAATAACCCATAACTCCACAAGAAATTGAAAGGTTCAGGCGATTAAATTTCAAAGAAAGTCTAAAAGCTAATTCTTCTAAACATGGAGCTATTATTCCCGAAAAAGAAAGGAAAACAACGAATGGGTATCTTTTTAGTAAACCAAGAGGTTTATATGGTTCGATAGGTTCAATTAAACGAATAACCTGAAGATAATTTATCAATAATTCAGATAATATTACTAAAACTATAGTTATAATCCCAACAGCAAAAACATATACGAGATTTTCCTTAAATGAATAATTTTTATCAAGGACATTTTGGGGATAGCATATAAATAAAATAATTTTTTTAAAAGTCTTAAAATAATATTTAGGATTTAAAAGCTTTATTAACATTCTTTCAGATTATTGTTTCATTGCTTTGTCGTAAGTTTCTGCTAAGGGAAAAACATTATCTTTGTTCAGCGTGATTTCAATCTTTTTGCCCTTTTTCACTTCAATAGGCAAACACCAGCAGACTGGTTCCCCGTTAATCCAAACTATCTTTGTCACAATCCACTTCTTGCCATCTGGTGCATTAGAACCGAAGTAACTGTCGGATACTGATTTTAAAATATAGACTTGATCGCCTGTAACATTCTTAAAACCGTAATCCCAGTTTGGCTTCATCCCTGCCCATCTAAGCATCTTTCGCTCAGCCGAGTCTTTTGCTTCTTGTTCACGTTTAAGTTGATAGACTCGCCTTCTTACTACTCTATCTTTGAACCCAGGAACTGGGTCCTTATCAAATACAGCCCATTGTAGAACTAAATCGGGTTTATCCAAGTGAATCTGTATTTTCCACGTCTTTGCTTCCTGCTCTTCATCAATGAATTTTTCACATCCGAACAGAAGTAAAAAACTAATAAATAATAGAACGATGTTTCCCATTTTTTTCAACTCATTTTTGTTAAAATTAATTAAATTGAGTTTCTTTTTCCCTTCCGATATATTAGGAGGATTTACACTTCTTTTCATCATTTTTTCTCCATTTTATTTTTTTAATTATATTTCCAGGTGTTGTTAGGAAAAAAATGGTGGGTGATACTGGATTCGAACCAGTGACCTCTACGATGTGAACGTAGCGCTCTAACCGGCTGAGCTAATCACCCGACCGAAATTTACACTTCTTTTTTTGCAAAAACTACATAAAACAAACGAATCGAGATGAGTACTATTGGTATGACAAGCCAAATATAGTCAACTTTTGTAAGCACAGGAAACAGCTTGATCACGATCCACATCACAAGTGCAGCAGCGATCTGGGCTAATTTGAGATCAAAGAGCCCCATCCGTTTTATACGGCTATTAAAGAACTGAATAATATTCATATTATTTTGGATTTTTAATTACAGCTTGTGCTGCAGCAAGGCGTGCGATTGGAACACGGAAAGGTGAACAGCTTACATAATTTAAACCAACTTTGTGACAAAATTCTACAGAACTTGGCTCTCCGCCGTGCTCTCCGCAGATTCCTATTACCAATTTAGGATTTGTTCTTCTTCCTTTTTCAATCGCGATCTTTATCAGCGCACCAATACCTTTTTGATCAAGTGCCTGGAAGGGATCGCGAGCAAAGATACCGATTTCTTTATATTGTTTAAGGAATTTACCTGAATCATCTCTCGAAAACCCAAAACCCATCTGCGTAAGATCGTTTGTGCCAAAAGAGAAAAATTCTGCATGTTCAGCGATCTCATCAGCGACAAGGCATGCGCGAGGTATTTCGATCATTGTGCCAACTTTGTACTGAAGGTCTATGCCACTTTTATCAATAATTCGTGAAGCAATAATCCTGGCACGTTTTTCTATGAAGTCGTATTCATTCACATCACTTACAAGCGGGATCATTATTTCCGGTTTGGCATTGATGCCTTTCTTTTTCAGAGAGCACGCAGATTCTATTATTGCTTCGATCTGCATATCATAAATGTCAGGGAAGGTAATACCAAGACGGCAGCCCCGATGACCAAGCATCGGATTGAATTCTTTGAGTTGGTTGATCCTGGCTTTTATATCCTGAGCTGATTTTTTGAATTTCTTGCTCAATTTTTGAATTTCTTCTTCATCCTTAATATCAGGGAGAAATTCATGAAGAGGTGGATCAAGCAAACGTATCGTCACAGGAAATCCTTGCATAACCTTAAGAATTCCTTTGAAATCTTCGATCTGGTTCTTTTTTAGTTCTTCAAGCGGATATATTCTTTCTTCCGGTGAGTCAGCAAGTATCATACCTCGCACGAAATCGATCCTATTCTCACCAAAGAACATGTGTTCTGTCCTGCAAAGACCGATCCCGATTGCGCCGAAGTTTTTGGCGATGTCAGAATCTTTCGGAGTGTCTGCATTTGCATGCACATGCAATCGTGCGCGCTCGTCAGCCCATTTCATAAGCTGTTCGAATTCTTCAGAAAATTCAGGTGATTTCGTACCGATCTTACCTTCAAATACTTCACCGGTTGAGCCATCGATAGAAATGAAATCACCTTCTTTAATTACGTGATCGTCAACATAAAATTTCTTTGCTTTAGGATCAATATTGATGTCTCCACAACCTGCAACACAGCATTTTCCCATTCCACGTGCGACAACTGCTGCATGGGAAGTCATGCCGCCACGTACGGTAAGAATGCCCTGTGAGGCATCCATTCCTGAGATATCTTCCGGGGAGGTCTCGGTTCGAACGAGTATGGTTTTTTCATTTCTTTCTTTCCATTTAACTGCTTCTTCAGCATAAAAAACGACTTTACCAACCGCTGCACCCGGAGATGCAGGTAATCCTTTGGCAAGATAACGGTTTTCTTTTTCCGCCTTCTCTTTTTCTTTATCATCAAAGCTTGGGTGGAGAAGCTGGTTGAGCTGATCCGGCTCGACACGCATGAGCGCAGTGTCCTTATCGATCATTTTCTCTTTTACCATATCAACTGCAATTTTCACTGCCGCACTTGCTGTTCGCTTGCCGGTTCTGGTTTGAAGAATGAACAAAGTGTCTTTCTGAATAGTGAATTCCAGATCCTGCATATCTTCATAATGGTCCTCGAGTTGTTTCTGTATCGCAAAAAGTTCTTTGTATACTTTAGGCATCAATTCTTCAAGAGAAGGATATTTTTCGATTCGTTCTTTTGAGGAGACATTATTATTTTTTGCCCATCGAATTGAGTTTTCTTTTGTGATTTCCTGGGGGGTTCGAGTGCCTGCTACCACGTCCTCGCCCTGAGCATTAACGAGGAACTCTCCAAAGAATTTATCCTCTCCTGAAGAAGGGTCACGCGTAAAAGCAACACCCGTAGCACAATCTTCACCCATATTACCGAAGACCATTGTCTGGACATTCACTGCTGTGCCGAGAAGCCCTGTTATATTGTTCAATTCACGGTATTTCTTCGCTCGAGTATTACTCCAGGATTTGAAAACAGAATCGATCGCCGACCATAGCTGGTCATGTGGATCCTGAGGGAACTCCTTACCTATTTCATCTTTATAAATTTCTTTATATTGCTCAACAACAAGTTTAAGATCGTCGGCACTTAAATCTATATCAAGGGTAACTTTTCTCATGTTCTTGACACGAGAAAGTACATCTTCAAAGAGCTCGGAATCTATTTGATTAACAACATTTCCAAACATTTGAATGAGCCTGCGATATGCATCCCAGAGGAATCTTGCATTTCCTGTAGTTTCCGCAAAATCCTTTACTGATTCATCGTTCAGGCCGAGATTGAGGATAGTATCCATCATGCCGGGCATAGAAATCGCAGCACCGGAACGAACCGAAAGGAGAAGCGGTTTATGCGCATCTCCAAACTTCATGTCCATTTCCTTCTCAAGCAGATGAAGGTTATTTTCGGCCTCCTTCTTCAAATCTTCGGGATAGTGCTGAGCATGCTTATTGAAATAATCACATATTTCTGTTGATAGGGTGAATCCAGGAGGAACAGGAATGCCAAGATTAGACATTTCTGCCAAGTTTGCTCCCTTTCCACCAAGAATTTTCTTCATCGTTTTGTTTCCATCGGTTTTTATTTTACCGAAATAATACACATTTTTTGTCATGTTACCTCTTTATGTATATAAGTTATTTATTTTTATGAATTTTTCAACTTTCTCAGGAACAAGTCCGTGTATAGACTGTCCCCGAGAGCACATATTTCTGACACACTGAGATGAGATGTCAATTTTCGGCATTTCGAGGTATGAGAGATCCCGGCTCAAGGAGAGATTGTTTGAATGATTTTCTGGATCTGCAGGTCTGCTTATAATGACGAATTGAGCGAGACTCAATAATTCATTATATTTAAACCAAGTTGAAATATCTGCGACACTATCTTCTCCCAAAAGAAAGAAGAGCTCATCGGTCGGGTGTTTTTTTTTCAGTTTCTCCAGTGTGTAATATGTGTAGGTGTAGTTGCGAGCGTGCTCCTGTTTTTCAAGTTCGCTGATCTCAAAATAAGGGAGTCCATTTAGAGCCAGATGAAGCATCTGAACTCTTAGGTCAAAAGGAGCTTGTGGTTTTTTGTGGGGTGGATTACCTGCCGGAATAAAATATATTTTGTTCAGTTGAAGTTTATCATGGCAATATTCTGCCATCTTGAGGTGACCGCAATGGATTGGATCAAAGGTGCCACCGAGTATTCCCAATCTCATGATCAGTTTGTTGTATGGGCGTTTATTTTTTCTATGAATGCAGAGTCGGGATACCGGGAAGAGAGTTGTTCGCCAATGTCCGCAAGTTTATCCCAGTTCTTATTTTTGATATAGATTTTCGCAGCGAGTTCAAGAGCATTTTCTTCGATCTCACCGGGAATATTCTCATCAAATATTTCGTTAAGATACATCAATGATGCATTATAATATCCCATCATATAATAAATATGAGCATTGAGATATTTTTTTTCAAGAAGCTTGTTAATGCAAGTAGTCTTCATGTTTTCAACGTCGACAATAAGTTCAGATTCAGGATATTGGGCTATAAAATGATTGAATTGCTGAAGCGCATTGATCGTTTCCTGCTGATCATATGCAGGAGGATAAGATAACTTAAACCAGGCAGAGCCGATCTTGAAATTTGCGTCTTCATTATATTGAGAGTAAGGGAATAGGCGCATGAGTTGCTCATATTCAAAGATCGCATCTTCGTACAATTTCATATTGAAATAACAGTTTGCAAGCTGGTACTGTGCTCGTTTGACAAGCGTATCACCTTTGCTCATATAAGTAATGATCTCATATATATCTCTGGCTTTGCTGAATTTTCTTTTTTGATACAGCACGTCGGCTTCTCCCATTTTTTCATGAGGATCAAAATCACCTTTCGGAAGTTCAAAAGGTTTTTCATATGTGACATCTTCTTCTTTATTCCAGTTCATGGTTGAAGGAGCTTGAGCAATTAGAAGATTCATAAAAAATAATGAAGTAAGGATCGTCAGAAACAGGATTGGTAATACATATTTTTTCATATTATCTGTTCTCCAGCATAACAATTCTTTCACGCACGATATCCATACGTTCATAATCAGGATACTGTTTTTGGATTTCTCTGAGTTGAGTAAGAGCGCCGGTATATTGCTCCATTCCAATCAGGCACAGCGCAATTTTAAGTTTTGCATCAACGACTTTATTAGAATCAGGATAATTAATAACCACTTTATCAAAGTTGAATATAGCGGTTTCAAACTGATCAAGAGAATAATAACACTCACCGATCCAGTACTGTGCATTTGAGATGAGATCATGCTGAGGGTATTCCTTGATAAATTCGGAAAAAGTGGAGATCGACTTTCTGAAATCCTTGTCTACATAATATTGTCGTCCTGTTTGATAGAGTTTTTCCAGCGTGATCTCGTTCGAGTCAGTAGCAGGCGTAGTTTGAGTATTGTCTGCGACAGCAGGATTAGATTTAAGCTGAGCCAGGATCTGGTTTTGAGTTTCAATTTTGGATTCAATCGTGTTTACTTTGACTTCTAAATTTGATACTTTCGATTGAAGCACTATGATCTGATCAAGTTTGCTGTTGAGCATTTGAAGATCACCGGAAAATTGCTTCTCCTGCTGGTCTATTGCGTCAGAATTCATTTTGATCACTTCAGCCAGATACTGTATCCGCTGCTCAGTTTGGCTTATAGGTTGTTGAATTTCAGTATATGGCTTTTGCTGTGCACAATGAGCTAGAAGAAGTAAAAGTAATAAACCGAATACATATAATTTTTTCACCGTTAACCCCCGTAGTGGTTGAAGAATATTTTATAAGCTTTATATGTCGAGTAAATATCTCCCTTGCTGGAAATCTCAAAAGGAGAGTGCATGGCAAGAATCGGTGTTCCGCAATCAATAACTTCTGCATTATATTCAGCCATAAATTTTGCGATCGTACCTCCTCCACCTACATCAACTTTGCCAAGTTCTCCTACCTGCCAGTTGACATGATGCGAATTAAAAAGTTTACGCAGTTTTGCAATGAATTCCGGATGAGCATCGTTTGAGCCGCTCTTTCCTCTTGAGCCGGTAAATTTTGTCAGGCATACCCCACTGCCGAGGAGGGGTGCGTTCTGTTTCTCATGCACTTCTTTGAATGAAGGATTTATTGCTGCGGTCACATCACCGGAAAGGATATTGGTTTTAGCTAATACTTTTCTTAAAATTTTTGAACTATCATATCCCTGAAATTCAATGATATCAGCAATGAAATCAAGGATGAAATCCGAACGAGCGCCAGTGTTTCCTTCGCTGCCTACCTCTTCTTTATCAGCGAGAAATACGATCGAGGAAAGTGCGGGATCTTTGCTGTCCAACAATGCACGTAGAGCGGTGTAGGAGCATACCCTGTCATCCTGTCCATATGCACCGACCATGCTTGCATCGATGCCTACATCTTTACTCGAGAAAGCCGGTACGATTTCAATTTCTGCACTGATAAAATCCTCTTCAGTAATACCATATTTTTCATGAAGAATATTCAAACAGTTCAATTTGACATTATCTTTTATTTCATCATCAGGGAAAGGTATTGAACCAAAAAGGAGCTGAAGTTTGTCTGCATCTATAGCTTCTGACATTTTCTTGTCTCTATAGTCTTTTGCAAGATGAGGAAGCAGATCGGCAAAAGTGAAAACCGGATCTCCGTCTTTTTCGCCAATAGAAATATCGATGCGGGTGCCATCTTCTTTTATCACAACACCATACAGTGCAAGTGGGATAGCCATCCATTGATATTTTCTTATGCCGCCGTAATAATGGGTCAACATGATCCCAAGCTGTGTCGTTCCATCCTCGGAAAGCGGAACCTGCTTAAGATCAACGCGGGGCACATCGATGTGAGCAACGATGAAATTGCATCCCTCTGAAATATCTTTTTTGCCGGCTCGGAAAATTGCGATGTTCTTATCGCGGTTTATTCTATAAAAACCGGGAGTTTTTTTAGAAGAATCAGAAGTGAGGGGTAAAAAATTATACGTTTTTAATATTTGCTCAGTCAGTTCAACAGATAGTCGTTCAGTTCTGGCTTCATCTATGAACGTACAATATTCATCGGCAAATACAAATGCATGTTCCCGCTCTTTCTCAGAACTAATTTTCCAGAAGTTCTTCTTTTTGTATGACAGCTTATCCTGCAGTTCTTTTCCTTTTGATGATTTCGTCATGAGATTCCTTTTTATAAATTTTCTGCGATCGCACGAGCCATGTCAAGTGTGGAGGAAGTGCCGCCCATATCATAAGTACGAACTTTTCCTTCTTTGATGATTTTTGCAATAGCATCCATAAGACGGTCAGCTTTTTCAGTTTCGCCTAAATAGTCAAGCATAAGTTTTGTTGTGATAAGCATGGCAATGGGATTTACTTTATATTGTCCGGCATATTTTGGCGCACTGCCATGAGTTGGTTCAAAAACTGCGAGTTTATCTCCGATATTTCCACTGGCAGCAAAACCAAGCCCGCCGACAAGTTGAGCACATAAGTCGGAAATAATATCCCCAAACATGTTGCTGGAAACAAGCACCCCGTACTTTTGAGGATTCTTAACGAGCCACATTGCCATCGCATCGACATTTGTTTCCCACAATTCAATTTCGGGATATTCCTGCGCGATCTTTCGCGCTTCACGCACCATTAAGCCGGATGTTTCTCTGATGACATTCGGTTTTTCAACAACTGTAACTGATGAATAACCATGCTTCTTCGCATATTCAAATGCATTGCGTACAATTCTACGGCATGCTTTTCTTGTGAAAATTCTACACGAAAGCGCAAGATCATCAAGAGGTGTGTCTGAAAATTTTGCCATTTTTTTATGGTTCTTTGAGAGTGCATCAAAAACATTTTCCGGGACCGGATGGAATTCCACACCTGAGTAGAGCCCTTCTGTATTTTCACGGAAAACAACAATATCAATGTCATCTCTGTAGTTGAGGGGATTTCCTTTAAATGCTTTGCAGGGTCTGAGATTTGTATGAAGGTTGAATTTCTGTCGCAAACCGACGATCGGACTGGAATAAACAAGCCCTTTACCCTGGAGTTCGGGGCTGAGTTCTGCTTCAGCTTCCTGTTTCGGCTTGGAAGTGATCGCACCAAAAAGTGCACAATCGACATTGTTAAGAAGTTCAATCGTTCTATCAGGAAGGGGATTTCCTTCTGTTTTCCAGAATTCCCAACCAATGTCACCATGGATGTATTCTGCATCCAGCTCAAGAGTATCAAGGATAATTTTGGCAGCTTCCATAACGTCGTTTCCTACGCCGTCTCCGGTGAGCCAAGCAATATGGTATGAGTTCATCTTACTCCTCATATGTAATATTTTTTATTGTATATTCTAATATGCCAACCGGGGCTTTCACTTTTACTGTTTCGCCAATATTCTTACCAAGAAGCGCTTGAGCAATTGGAGATTTAAAAGAGATCATTCTCACGCTCTTTGTTTTTCCAGTCTCATCTTCACCAACAATTTTGTAGTTTAATATCTTATTTCTTCTTTTATCAAGAAGCTCTACTGTGGCACCGAAGCGAATAGAGTTTTTGTCAATATCGTCTGTATTAATGACTTTCAGGCACGCCAATTTTGCTTGAAATTTTGATATCTCAGCTTCGATAAAGCGCTGTTTCTCTTTGGCAGCATGATATTCGGCATTTTCACTGAGGTCGCCAAACTGCCGTGTGCGAGCAATTTCTCCTATGATATTAGGTCGTTCTTCAAGAATGAGATGTTCCAGGCGTTTGCGCAGTTTCTCAAGACCCTCTTTTGAAATATATTCTTGTGCCATTATGTTTTCTTCAATTTCTTCAAAGTTTTTTCTGCTGTATATGCAGCTTTCTTAATACGAATATTTCCGCTTTTTTCCCATCTCTCGACGATCTCACGAATTAATTGTGAATTCTCAGATATTGAATCTGAAAGAATTTCAATGAAGTTTGGATTATAGGTCGATTGATAGGATCTGTAGGTATCGCGGTAGATCCTTTTATCAATTTTGTATAAACATTTCAATATCTGCACAATACCGCTTCGGATCGTCTTATTTTCTGAATTCCAGAAGGAGTCGATTTTTTGATTTATCATCTTCGCTTTTGCTTTATTCACTTTCATGTATTTACAAAGTGTCGCAAATGCGCATTCAATTGCATAATCTTGGGGTTCTTGGCGGACTGTGTTGATAATGTCATCGATATATTTATCAGGATGTTTCTTAAGCAGAGGAAGTGTAATATTATCAAATATTTTTTTTATTTCACTTTTATCATGAGTGTCCGTAATCGCTTTTTTGAAGATTTCATCGTATTCACCGGGATGTTTCAACATTACCTTACTCAACACGTAATTGAAGATTTTCTTTCCATTATCGCCTTTTTTCTTTTGGATAAAGAGCAGAAAATCAATATAGGTATCAGGGTCGTTTTGAATAACTTTTCTCATCTCTTTTGCCACATACGTGATCACAGGTTGGGGTACTTCTCCATTTACACGTTCAGGATATGCATTATAAATAATTTCAAAATCATAGTCCTTTGCCGGTATCTTATGCTCAAGAAAATCTAGAGTGTCTTGTCGTAGTCTTTGCTGCCAGTCATATGTAATCATAATCATTTACCTTTATCGAATTATTGCAATTTTACCTTTTTTATATAGATCAGAATATTTTATCAAATAAAAATACATTCCGGAAGCTACTTTTTTACCAGATTGATTTGAAAGATCCCACTCAGCGCTATTATAATCTTCAGAGAGAAATTCTGCTGTGAAGTTGTCCACAAGGTTTCCTTCAAGGTCAAAGATATAAAAATCGGCAGAACCTGAGGTGGGCAGGTTTTGGAAATATACTGTTTCATTTTCAATTGTTGCAGGATTCGGAAACACAGCAATATTATCAAGATCGGCGATAGGGATCGTGATTTTAATGAAATTTTTTCCGGGAAGAATACAATTACCTGCAAGATCGGTCACATTGAAAATTTTGATGAAGTAGGGTTCGCCAACCGGTTTGATCATATGAGCCAGAGTAAGGGTGACCGATTTGTTATCGATCTGAATCTGGGAAATACTATTCGCGCCAGCTTGCTCGGGGAAGAGCAGCATATAATTCGAAATATTTCCTGCGGTGACGGGATCAACGGTTTCATTATATTCAATATGAATTTTTTTACTGTTCTCAAGCGTGCTCGACGCAATATATGGCCTGGTAAGATCTTCCTGATATATAAACGTAACCAGGGTGTCAGCCATGGGCGTATTAAAGATCCCAACAATGTTCTCAACGCTTATTGTAAAAGGAGAATCTACCTCTTGAAGGGGGACTGCATAAGTCAGAAGCAAACTTAGCTGGCTGTTTGTTGGAATAACAGATTCAGGATATCCATACGCATCCACATAAAAATTGGAAACATGCTCGCAATCCTTGTTCAGAGTTTTATCAAAATTAATTAATATGCTATTTAAAGAGATCATCTTAATTGATAGCAATACAGGTGGGGCAACAGGAATTATTTTCAGGGGCAATGTCCTGTAACTTTCCTGCGCGTCTTTCAATGCTGATAGGTAGTATGTATAGAGACTGTCTGGAATGACATCGGAATCGGAATATGAGGTTTCATTTCCGGGGATCGCTATTATTTCAGCATCTTGATCTTGCTCTTTATAAAGATAGAAAGAATCTGCTAATTGGGCATTCCACGTAAAGGAAACGAGAGTCTCATCAAGGGGTTTTCCAAAGAAGTTTTGAGGCATTGGAGTTGAGGGGGCAGGTGGATCCGTAGGAAAGGAGGATAGTACGAGCATGAGAGAGTCATTTTGATCATATTGATTATAAGCTACTTTATACAAGCCGTCGTTGTCTACGTCAATGCAAACCGGTTGATAGGTTCTATAAGATGAACCAACCCATTGTGGTACAATATCATAGGATTTCCCGTTATCAATTAGTTTGAAGATATAAATATCCGGAGCAGCAGCAATAACGATCTCATCAGCTCCATCACCATCAAGATCACCTACAGATAAACCATTATTCGAACTTACACCAGCGATCTGGATGTAATCCAGAAGAGTGGGATTTCCATTAATATATTTATACACACCGTAAAGCCAGAACTGATTATTCACATCGTCGTCATCAGAGTAGCCACCTACGATGAATTCGAGTAGCCCATCACCGTCAAGATCGCCTACAGCGTTGTAGTAAGCATTCGGAATGGGAATTGTCAAAGAATCGATCCGTTCTACTGAGTAGTTGTTATTTATTTGGTAGATCAGTATGTCACCATCTATATCAGAGAAGAGAATATTTCTCTTACTATCATTATTGAGGTCACCGAACTGGATGTAGGGAGAGAGTTCATTTCTGGAATAGGTATGGGTATTGTTGAATATCATGCATTCCAGGTTAAAATTATCTCCGCTTCTGGAGTACACATCATAATGGGAGTATGATCCAATAA
>JAVCDK010000124.1 GCA_030765865.1 Candidatus Celaenobacter antarcticus
ACAAAGAAATGAGTTTCCGCATATCATGAACTGAGGCAGTGACAGTATTCCACATGATCTTCTCGACTTCATGCTGGGTGAGCAGCATAAATGCAATAGTTGTGCAAATAAGTATGACAAGAATGAGAAGGAGCATCTTGGTAGTGAAAGAAAGTGATCGCAAAGTAATTTTCATCGTAATTTTATAGCCCTTGAATTGCTGTTGGATTAATTGCTTTTATTTAAAACTTTACTGTCTTAAAGATGTTATGGTGTCAAGAATAATAATTTTAACGTTGCATACCCCCAAAATTTTTTCAGACCCATGACACTTTTGGATAAGAACATGATATATACTTATGCGAATATAAAGAAATTTACATTCCGCACCTATGGTGCTAATATCATTATTGGTTCCGGGTTCTTAGAGCTGACACTCACCGTTACAAACATATCGTTCCTATCGGAACTTTAAATTTAATTTTACATTCATAAAATTCTACACCATAGGTGTTGAATATTTATAACCGGATGCGTAAGCTTCCGATAAGTGAATAAAAGTCGCAGAGCGCCATAAGTGCGATATATTATTGTAACTTATGCTATTCTCTTGTCGTGCTTCGGTTGAAAGTAATTGCAAAAAAAATGGTGGTATTACGGTAGAGAAATAGTAGTTATGGAGAATCCATTTACAAAAGATGGGTTGCCGGTTTTTATACTGACAGCCCATCTTTTTTAAGAATTGGAATATGATTTTATCTAATCAGCACACACTTCCCGGTATTGGTCACTTCATTATTAACCTTCAGATTGTAAAAATAAATCCCGCTCGGAACTTCTTGATCAGTATCATCTTTTCCATTCCATGCAACTGAGTGTGTGCCTTTATTGAGGGATGTGGATGGTAGAGTTTTTATTCTTTGACATTTCAGATTGAAAATCTCGATCGAAACATGTGCTTGTGATCCTATAGCAAAAGAGATAGTCGTTGAATGAGTAAAAGGGTTAGGAAGGTTTCCAATAAGATTGCATGCAGCCACTTCAATTTGCGGGTCCTGTGCAACACCGATATATATCGGATCAAAATCAACAATCCCGTATGAAGGATTATCATTTCCGTCAATAATAGTTGCAGCGATTTCAGTATAATTATCACTATCCCAGGAATTATTTTCCGCTTTCATGTCCAAAGATGATCCGTTGTAAACGCTGAAAGTTGTACCGGTTCCATCGATATTGTCGTGGATATTATTTTCACCATCATCATTGGTGTTCAGATTGCCAAGATCCCCAAGATTTGATGTTGCATTATTGATACAGTAGAAGCCGCAAAAGTTGAAAGCCACCTCATTTTGTACAAACGTGCCGTTTGTGCCAGAGCCATAGAGCATAACTCCTGCACCGGAGTCGGGATCACCGGCAATAAAATTATTACATATCTCATTATTCTTATAATAGCCCTGCCCATTGTAGAGATATACGCCGGTAAGATTGTACTCTATTACATTATTTTCAACATGGGGAGCCATCTCTCCATAATTATAAAGATTAGCCAGAGTGATACCCTGCTTGTCATTATGATGGATGTGGTTGTTTGTGATCGTTGGATTGCATTCACCGCTTGAAGTCTGAATAGAAAGCTGGATTCCTGGCCAATAGGTTGTTCCCTGCCCGCAATGAGTGATTTCACAGTTATCAATTAAAACATTTGAATTTTCTGTAATGATTATTCCGCACTGTTCGCAGTTCGAGATTTTAGAATCTGAAATTTCCATATAGGAAGGATTCTCATCACCCATTGCAGAGAAATTCACTGCTTTTCTGTGATCATCAAAAAAGCAGTTCATTATGATTACCCGAGCACCTACCGAATGAATGCCATATCCATTGGTATCGCTGGTATTGGAAATCCTACAATACATAAAATCGTTTTGGTTTATCTCATCCTCCAGACGGATGCCTTTCCATGTGGTTGTACCTTGCCCATAAAATTTAATTGAATCGGAAACCGTTCCCTGTGCGGTGATATAACCTTCCGCATTAATAATGAAGTATCCCTGTACTTCGATGAGTACTCCGGGTTCGATAACAAGCGAGCTTCCGGAGGGAATAGTCACATCACCTATAACAAAATATGGGCTGTTTGCCAGCGACCATGTTCCGGATTGATTGCCCGATACATTCGTATCACATAATGCCAGGCATGGGATTAGAAATATGGCTATTCCAAGTAAAATAAAAAAAATTCTTTTTTGTTTCATATAGTCCTACCCAAATGGTTATTTGTGATATATATATTTCCCTCCCCAAAAAATGTCAAGGTAAAATTATATCAGAAGAATACTCTCAGTTGAAATTTTATTGGCATAGCAATTTCAGAGAATGAAAGAATGATTGGTATTCAAAAAAGGCGAATAAATATTTTAGCGATCTTTCTCATTTGGGATCGGCAAATTCTCTGCCGCACAAATTTCCTTTAATCTGTCAAACGACCATTCAGCTTGATAATTGAAGAAATAACCATACGGTTTTTCGAGCATTTCGATCAAATTCAGGGTATCATTATCTATATTTTTTTGACTTGACGATTTGATTTTTTCCAGATCCTTATCGGAAAGTTTAAGTGTTATAAAAGTCGAAACATTGCCCAATTTTAATTTGATCTGTCCCAAACCATCTTCGAGGATTTTTTTTCGAGCTCTGTTCACTTCGCGTTCGCCAACTTTATTTAGAACATTTGTATATTTTTCAAAAAGAACATATTCGTTCAACATAGCTGCGATCAAATCTTCGGAGAATGCATTCCAGAAAGCAACAGGATGCTGCTGGCAGAGAAACCTTCCGAGCATAAATGACCCAGCCGTATAACCCTTTAAATTTTTCTTTCTGCAAATTGGAATGATCGTCTTGAAAAGTTTGATTTTTCTCTCCAAGGACAGAAGTTGATAGAGTTTATGCTGATCCTGATGGCTTCCCAGTTCACTTTGTAAGAGTTGCTCAATGTAAATATTTGTATTGGAATCAACCCAGGAGTTCATTATTTTTTTCGCCTTTTCGGGATCCTTTTGCAGGTTATTCCTTATCAATTTTATCAATTCATCAATTTTCACGATATGTTCGACCTGCATATTTTCTATGAGTTGATCATATACCTTGAACGCCTTTGCCATATTCTCGAATACCGTTCTCTCCTTCTTTTTCATTTCCAGTTTTGCGCCTTTCAAATATCTTTGAAAACGAGCTGGTTTATAAGCTGCCTGTCCGCGAAAAATAGTATGTCTTTTACTGGAAATTGTGATACAATCTCCTTCCGAGATAATCATCCCGACTTCATTAATAAGATGATTTCCTTTCAGAGTAACACTAAACTTTTCCAGATTTAGAAAAGCTGGAACTCCATAACTGCGGCAAGCTGTGACAACATGAATTGCAGCCGGAGTCAAACTTAATATAGCATCAACCTCTGCCATAACCAATGTGTCGGAAGGAACGAAACTCTCTTTACATATACATACTTTTTCTCCACTTTTTTTGGCTTTAATAGCAGTGGCTGCAGAAAAAAATACTTTGGCAGAAACGGCTGTCCTAGGTAATATTGAAACTCCTTTGCAGAAAAATTTTAATGTTTTGAATGATCTGTCGTCGATTCGATCTGAAAATATTTGCGTGAGATGGTAGGGCTTGATCAATTCCATAACACGCTCGCTATCAATAATCTTTTTCTGATAGAGATCGATTGCAGAAAGAAGAGTCGCTCTTCCGGTCAGCTCGGAGGTATTTAGTTGCAATACTGCAAAGAGATAGGCGTCATCATAAGATTCCGCAGCAAATTCTACTGTCACAGGAGACTTCAGTTTTTTCTCAAGCTTCCGGAGAAGCGGTTCAAAATGATAGACAGCCGGATACATGTTTTTGATAGATTTGCGATTAAAAAACTCATGGTCATTCGTTTCGATGAGTCCGGTCATGATCTCCTCACCAAAAATATTGGGCAGACTTACCACTTGAATACCCAGACCTGTTCGGGCATGTCTGCTGTATAAAACTCCCGGGTAGGATTCGTCACCACGTACTGTCCACACCATTTTTTGCAGGATAACCGATGGAAATTTTTCTCCTTTGCGTATGAATGTGTGAAGTAAATCCTGATTATTTTCGAAGTATTCGTATGCTCGCCCCAAGAAAAAACAGACCTGATAAAATGCATCGTGTAAAAGTCGCTCATCTTGAATGGAAATCCGATTGTAATGATATTCGATCTCTTCATCAATATGTTCTACCTCGATGTTTTGCTCCGTCTCATATCCTCCAAACAGACTCAGCTCGAGAGTTCGAAGATTGCTTAAGTAGATTTTCTTTGAGACAGTCTTCCCCAAAATCGTACAGAGAACTGGGAAATTCTGCCTGGTCACGCCCACATTTAAAAAGGTGGGCATCAGTCCGGGAATATAAGAGGGCATAGCAGAGCGCATTGCAATGATCAGTGGTTTGTCTTCTGACCCAAACTTTTGAGAGGACATCTGTTCTATATTTTTTATCGCTTTATAAATATTTGCCTTTCTTTCTTCCTGCGAAAGAAGGTATGTGTTGGATGTGAGTACGCAAAAATCCGGGACAGGATATCCCTCTTGAATAAGATGCAGCAGGTTATTTCCCTTGTGACTGATCTGATTGATATCATACATGTTTTTAGTACAAGATGGCACGATTGATTCATTTTCTACGAAATCGAATTTCTGCAATTCTTTTCGTTTTTCTGCAACAAAATCACGAATTTGGCTTGTTAATTTTTTGGTAGCTTCGGAATCTTTGCGCGCTAAAAGGATATTTTCAAGAATTTCATGTCTGTTGGGATCTGGATTCATACAAAGATAAACACTTTCGCAATGAGTCAGGCGGAGTGAGCCCGATTCGCCGTTTATAAGATTATAATCCATTTCCACTGGCAAAAAACCAGGTAACAGGTTATTATCCTTTATCATATCTCCATTAATGAAATGCTGAACTACGTTGAAATTCAGGTAATTTCCTCTAAATTTGTATGTTTTTAACACCATACTCCTATCTAATGTATATCCCTAAATAATGTGCAAGATTATTATATGCAAAATATTCTTTCTGGAAAGACCGGGGGTGAAGAATTGTGTATTGGGAGAATTTTTATCAGGATAAAGAAGATGGGTTTTGTTCACGGTTTATTAAAAAATGATTGTATACGATGTTCCATCTTTCTGATTCAATTTTAATGTTCCATTCAATTGTGAAACAAGATCCTGAATAAGCTGAAGTCCGAGGGATGACTGTCCCGCATTTTTAAGACCTCCGGTAAACCCAACACCGTCATCTTTTATTTTCAACTTATTTTTGCCTGCCTTGGTTTTTTTCATGGAGATGTAGACTGTTCCGGTTTTGTCATCCGGAAATGCATGTTTGAAAATGTTGGTCAGTATTTCATTGCAGAGAAGACCGCAGGGCACAGCTTGGTTGAGATCGAGCGTAATGGGATCTGCATCAATCTCAAAATTGATCTTGCTTCCCGGCAGTCCTGTTGAATTAAAAAGCGTACTGAATAACTCTTTAATGTATTCTTTAAAATTTATATCGATAAAATTCTCGGACTCATATAACTTTTGATGTATGATTGCCATTCTCGCCAAAACGGATATTTACCAGCTGTTCTATAGTAGAAGATTTCAGTTCTTCAATATAGCTATCGTAATAATCGCCAGTAGCAATTACCCAATCATAGGGTTCAAAATATTTGACATACGTAAGTTTCAGATAAGGTTTTCTTGAAGGATCGTTTGGGATCGGACGATAATATTCTAAAAATCCTTCGCCTTGACTCTTTGCTTTATTGATGAGTTCACGGACAAAATAAAAACCATTTATGTCCTTCTGCTCCAGTCGGTTGCCACCCTCTTCAGGTTCGATGGGATTGTTGTTTTTGTCAGATTGGAGGAGCAATGCGGTTCCCTCGCCAGTTGTTACAGAATAATATCCTCGACCTGAATTGTGCTTAAGAGGACGCAATACCGAGAGCATTAGTTTTTTAAGCTCCAGCTCTGGCATGGAATATCTGTTTTCATAGTAAAGGTGTTCGACGATATCGTAACCCTGATAAAGGTGGGATCTTATCTGATTTCTTAGATTTTCCTTGGACTTGTTAATACTCAGAGTGATAAATTCAATTGAGTTATGAACCTCATACTTTATGATCTGTTTGTTCTTTTCAATGAATTGTTCCCGGATATCATGGCTTGATTGAGAGAATTGTATGTATTCCTGAGAAATAAGAAAATATCCGAGCATCGCAATGGAAAGGGTTGTAACCAGCAGCATGCTTATGATGAATAGTCTTGATACGCTTCGGGCTTTTTTCTTCATATTCAGAAAATATTAATGTTCAAAATGAATGGTGAGAATAATCTTGTTTTTTTCTGTTTTGGAAGATATTGCATCTGCATTCTGTTTGATAAGATAACTGGCAAGTTCGATTGCAGCACTCTCTTGTGTCATCAAGCTCTCTTTTGATGGTTTTTTTTCAGGGAAGACCAATTTTTTTCCTCGGTATTCGATGGTAACGTCCAAATTGAACTCATCAAAGCTGACCTGCATCACAATATCCTGTGAAGCTAAAGCAAGATCGGGCGTACTTTCCATAAACTCATTCATTACAGTTATTGCTTTGAAAATAATATTTGGACGAGCGCCCCATGAACCTCCCGCTTTTTGCATGAAGTTAAAAATTTTATCCGATGATTTTTGTCCGGCGGTGAGCATTAGTTTTAATTTTTTCTTTACGCCAATTCTCATAAGAAGGTTAAGTACTACAGCAGTCACAGCACCTAAAGATAGGGAAGAGTGGAAAATCGGTTTCAGCCATGAATGAATATTAACATAAGCTAGCGGAACCATATCGGCACTAAGTCCGAAGATTAGTGCCACACCTACCACAAATATCTTTCGCGAATCCAGCATCCTGCTCATGATAATTTGAAAGCCGGAGATTATCATGAAACTTATTGCATATATAAGTGTTGCTCCCATTACGGGCTTTGGCATAATGATAAATATATTCGCAAGTTTTGGAAAGAAACCGAGGAAAATGAGAATTCCTCCTGCGCTGAATGCAATAGTTCTGCTGGTCGCTCCTGTTGCAATGGAAAGCCCAACATTTGTCGATGAAGTGGACTGCCCGAAACCTCCGAATATTCCCGGAATTATACCTCCAAGGCCATCTGCAAGAATACCTTTTGAGATGGATTTCATTTCGGGGCGTTTCCAATTTGCATCATTTATTTTCTGGCAGGTAGTAAGGTCACCAACTGTTTTCAATGCCGAACAAAGCGCTGCTATGATAAAAGGTATAAGCAATTTGGGATCAAAAGCCCAGGATATGTGCTTAAGATAGGGGGCATCAATGACCTTGGAATGCATTATTTTCTGAAAATCTGCCACTGTGAATAAGCCAAATATATATGCAAGTACATAACCTGAAACCATACCTATCAGACAACTATACAGGCGCAGTTTTCCTTTGCCGAAAACGTTTAATCCTATCATCAGGAGCAGAACAGAAATTCCTACAATTACTTCCGATGATGTAATAATAGTATCTGTATCACTCAGGCCGACAAAGCTTTTTATCGAAATAGGAATGATCGTTATGCCGACCATTGCTACAATAGTACCAGTTACTTCTGCTGGGAACAAAACTCGCAGCTTATGCATAAATTTTGAGAAGATGGATTCTACGACCCCTACAAAACCCGTCATGCCAAAGAGAACGGGAAAGCCGCCGCTTGCCATTGCCATAAATGATGCTTGTAAATAGGATGGACCGCACACCGAAGGACAGAGATATCCCGATCCCACAGGTCCTTTCTTGAGCGCTTGAATAATTGTCACAATACCGCTGGAAATCATTGTGATACTAATGAAGCCGCTGGCTGTACGCGGGTCAATGCTTGTGCCTAAGTGGTTGACGATCATGACAGGAAAGATCATGGCGATGAAGATTACAAAAACATGTTGCAATCCGAGAAAGATTGTTGTTGAAAGTGGTGGTTTATCATTCACGCCATAAATTAAATTTGCAGGTTTTTGTATCATATTGTGATCCCCCTCATTTTACCAGATCGGTTTCACATTTCACGCAATCTTTACCGAGTTTTTTTCCCATGTAAAGTGCACGATCTGCCTCGTTTATTGTTTCATCGATTGTCTTGCCTTGACGATGAATACTTAAACCAAAGGTTAGGGTAATATGGATATTTTTCCCATAGAAATTAAATACTTTAGAACGCACTTTTTTCCTGACCTTTTCTGCAAGGACAACAGCTCCGTCTAAGTTAGTCTGCGGAAGAAGCAGCAAGAATTCTTCACCGCCCCAACGTGAAACCGTATCCTGTTTTCTGACATTCATACACATGATATTTGCAAGAGTTTTTAAAACTTCATCTCCAGCATCATGAGCATAAGTGTCATTGATAGATTTGAAGTCGTCAATATCACATATAATTATCGCAAAGGGTTTTTCACTTCTTCCGAAGCGCCTTTTTTCGTATTTGATTTTTTCCAAAACATCACGTCGGTTTGAAAGCTGGGTGAGCGGATCGGTTCTTGCGAGAAGTTCGAGTTTTTTATTTGCATATTTTAATTTGTCCTCTGCAAGTTTTCTCTCTGCAATCCTTCCCAGTTGATCTGAGATCAGATGTAGTAGGCTTGATTCTTCTTTTGAGAAAGGTCCGGTGAAATCTTCATGACATTTCTCAAGGTAACCAACCTCAATCGAACCTATTACTTTGTTATATACTATAATATTATGGCTTATGTGCCATTGAGTTTTTATGTAATTTTTTGTTTTATATTCTTTATCTCCCCATGTTATCAGCACATAAGTGATCCTTGGATATTTCCATGATCGCACTATGATATTCAGGCTTTCATCAAGGATGGTTTCCATAGAAACTTTTTGATCTTGGACGATATCTGAAATATTATAGAGACAGTTCAGTTCTTTCACACGCTGGTTGAGCTCTTCCGTTCTTTGTTTAAGGGCTTCTTCAGCAATTTTCCTGTCAGCAATATTACGATAGATACCATAGACCGCGAGTTGTCCGCCTTCAGAAATAATTGGAGTTCCCAGAATAGACACATCAACAGGGGTTCCGTTTTTATGCCAGCGTATCGACTCCAGAGCGACTGTTTCACCTTCAGCGATTTTTGCTGTTGTGTTTTTTGCCTCTTTTTCATATTCCCCATGCGTGAGGAGTTCGTCGATTTTTTTATTCCGAACTTCCTCAATAGTATACCCAAAGGTTTTCGTAAATTCCTCATTCAAGCGGAGGATGTGGCTACCATTGTCAACGAGCACAATCGCCTCGGGTGAATTTTCAAAAAGCTGCTCAAAATACGCCCTTTCGATCCGCTGTGCATCTTCGGCACGCTTGTGAGAAATGGCTATTGCAAGCTGCTCTGATACAAATTCCAAGATCTCGAGATCATCCTTTGTGTAGAGGTTTTCGTTTTCATAGCTCTGAACAGCTACAACTCCGATAACTTCACCTTCGACCTTCAGTGGAACGCCAAGCCATACTTTTGATATTGATCCAACGATTTCAACAAGCCCTTTTGCGGTCATTTCATGATAGAGTTTTTCATTAACGAGCATGGGTTTTTTATGTTTAATAACGTAACCCGTTAGTGTTTTTCCAGCCGGGAAAGAGGTGAACTTATCTTCTTTATCAATAATATAGGGGAGAGAGATGGTATCGTTTGCTTTGTCATATAATGCGACATAGAAATTTGTTGTATCAATTATTTCACCCAGATGCTTCTGTATCGAATGAAGAAGTTCCTGGATGTCATCTGTTTTGTTAACAGCATTTGAAATATTATAGAGAGCATTCTGAACCTTGAGTGCCCTTTGTGTAACTGTAATATCTCTAAAAACCAGCACAGATCTTGTCGTTTTTCCGGAGATTTCCAAAATCGGCGAGATGCTTCCGTCTATTATTTTTGAGGAGCCATCTTTGGCAAAAATAGTAGAAGGATGTATTTTCGTTAGTTTTTTGACCTTTGAGGGGTTTTCAATAAGCCTACATAAGTCTCTGTTTGTGTCATTATAAGTAAGCTGAAAGACCGATTTCAGAGATTCTCCTTTTATGTCATCAAATGAACATCCTGTAATAATTTCACCGATATTATTTATATAAAGTATGTTGCCTTTTTTATCTGCAGTGATGATACCATCGCTAATGCTTCGGAGTGTGGTTTGAAGCAGCTGTTCATTTTCTCGGATCTTTTGTTCAAGAGCATATCGTTCAAGCGCTATTTCAATACCAACCAAAAGCTCTTTCTTCTGAAAGGGTTTGATAATATATCCGTATGGAGCTGTTTCTTTTGCGCGTTTGAGGGTGTCCTCATCGGAATAGGATGTTGCAAAGATTATCGGTACTTCAGTTTCTTTTAAAATTTCTGCTGCTGTTTGTATGCCGTCAATATCACCACCAAGGACTATGTCCATCAAAATAAGATCAGGTTTTTTATCAGCAACAGCTTTGATCGCTTTTTCCCCCGAAATGCAGATACCCACAACACTATAATCCAGCCCTTTGAGCATAGCTTCAATATTTTTCGCTACAATTATTTCATCTTCTACTATAAGGACATTAGTTTTTGTCATCAGCACTCTTTTCTAATTATTATCTGATGTTAGGGAAGATTACATTATTTCAGTAACATTACATAGATGATCCCAAAGTATTGTTCTGCTGAAGAAACCGGTTCCAAAATGAATATTGCACTGTCACCTTCGAGAAGGTTTTTTTCAAAAACAGCAGATTCTTTATTATCTACTACACTGATAAAATCTTGATATCGTTCATTTATGCTGTCATGTGTCTCACGATAATTATAATTTATAAGTGAATGTTCCTGTGGGATCCCAAAACGGCTTGTTGCTGAAGTGTCTACCCACTGGATACTGTAGATATATGGATATGAAGTGTAGAAATTTTCAAAGCATTTTTTTATACTTTCTTCGTCATTTTCTGAAAGTGCTGTGAGCAAGTCTGTTCGCTGGACGAAATTCTTAAGATTTTTCTGGATATATTTTACGGATTCTTTTGATCCTCTTTGGGCTTCAGCACCGGATAAAGCAGAAGTGAGCACCAGTTTCCACTGCATATCATACAAACCGGCTGTTTCCCAGAAACACAACTTTTCGACTGGCTCTGTCATGGTATTCGAAAGGAAAGTGTAGGAGCCATAACCGGAATTATTTTCAAGGATCTCTTGCCCGAGCGTGCGTAGATTTTCATAGGGTTGATACATCTCGTCAGTAAAAAGATTTTTTCCGATCTCTTTTTCGTTGCGATCATAGAGGATTATTCCATCATTTTGCATGACCCAGATGTTCACGGGGATGCCTTTAATAATAGGTTTGATGATATCAACAAGCATGGAGTCCGGACGTATCAGCATACTAAGTGACCCGATAAAAGTGTTATTTTCTGAAAAAATTGGAAATTGAATATCAACTGCCTGGAAGCCCTCTACAGCCATGAAAGCATTACTCATTACAGGTCTGTGGGCTTGATGTATTTTTTGCACATGTGCCTGATCATTGATATCAAATCCTTCAAATGATTTGAATTCTTCCGGTTCGACCGCGATCATAATACCGTTGGTGTCAACAATGCAACAGTCCACAATAAAAGAGTGACGGGAATGAATACCGATCAAAATATTTCGAACTGAATCGCTGGAAAGTTCATAGGAAGAAATCTTTTGTGCTGCATTTGCAAAATCTTTATCAGCATGAGCCAATTCGGACTGCACTCTTTCTGTAACCATTCCCAGCACGATCGATTGGGCTTTTTCTGAGGGTGTCATACCTTGCTGTGGACGAAGGACATTTTTAAGAATGATCACAGATACAACAATTACAGCAAGTACAATAATAAAAGGGATAATTTTTTTCATATTTTTGAATTATTTGGGTGGATAGTAGCAGCAACCAACGACAAGGATCTCTCCATCCACAAGAGCTTTTTTCAGAATTTCAAGTTCTTTTTTTACGAAAAGCTGTCCGTCAGCATCTTTTAGTTCCATAATGTTCGTTCCTTCAAGGTGGGGGAAAGCCGCATTGAGAAGTTCGTTTCCTTTCAAGTCTTTAATAAAAATATAGGAATTCATAAACCTGTAGGGTCCTGATGTACTTCTCAGTTCACCGAAGGCACCTTTGCCTTTGTCTTCCAGAAGTGCCACTGCCTGATCAACATTATAAACGGCGAATACCTTATCGACAGGCATTTCATACAAGCCGCTGCCCACAAGATATGCTTTACCGTTAGGTGCGACTGCTTTTTTTAGAAAAGTACTTTTCCAGATTGGGATTTCACTATTCGGTTTGGGCCACTGGTAATGCACCCATCCTTCACCTGTTTTTCCGGAGACCGCTTTCACGAATAATTTTCCGATAGGTTTGCCATTTATGTCTTTGAGGTCAAGCATGTTTTTCCCTTCACCGGATATATCTGGTGGGTAAACATAACGCATTCCGTCCAGCCCCCAGATAAATATGTATAGATCGCCATGAATCCATTCACTGCCTTTTATCCTGAACTGAGGAAATGCTTCTTCCCCCTGTTTTTCAATGAGATCAACAGCCCCGTTCACAAAGGAAACGAGATCTTTTGTTTCTTTATAATCGTATTGAGAGGGGGTGCTTGTGCAGGCAAATAAAAATAGTAATGAAATGCTAAAAAAGAGGGATACAATATACGTATTTTTTTTCATGCTTACTCCTTAATGTGTAGTTTTGAAGGCAGACTACTTTAGAAAATATGTCAAGGATTTTGATATTAAGTCATATTATATTACTGGTGATGACATCCTGCATTAAAGCCAATTTTTTTCTCAAGCACTAGCTTAAGCAACCCCTAATTATTAGGAGTGATATTTTTGATGTCTTCTTTCTTACTGGTGTCAAGAGGCAGATGAAGAAAGTTTTTGCCGAGTTTAGAAAAATCTATTTCATCCAAATACAGGGCTCGAACGCGACGGTTGTGCTGAGTGTGATAATAGAGCACCCGCTCGGAAAGGTCCCATGCCGTAGTCCATATCGTAGAACTGCGCATACCCTCCAAGTCGCTGGAAGTATCAGAGCCCTCTGCAGCGCCGAGAGGTAGATTGAAGTTATCGAGAATTCGGAATACTTCATACACAGTTTCTGCTGAGGTGGGGGTAGGTCGTGCAGTTTGCGTCCATGCAACAGCACGCACAAATCGTGATGGCGGCGTATTGTCTCCAGGCAATCCGATCATGCCGCTTCCTGCACCCATCGGTGCAAAATCAAGATCCTCGATTTTTTTGTCTGGAAACGCAATCGGTGAAAGATTAATATAGTTCCGCAGATTAGTCATATGCCAGTCATAGGTTGGACCATTTGTAATAACGCCGAGAGGATTATCAAAAATTATCATTTCACCATTGTGAAATTCAATTGTGATAGAGTTGCCTTTTGGATCGGTAACCATCCAATGTGCAAATACGGGAATTCCTATTTCTTCTTGAACAACAGGCACAACCCTTACTTTTTCCATGCCCTGGCGCACTTCATCAATCGTTGCAAAAAGTGATAGAATATAGTTTGTCACGTCGAGCGCTGTGATGGTAATGTCTGCTTTGTCCTTTTCATAGTTTGGGTAACTGGCAAATCCTTTGTGGTAGAAAAGACCAGCTGCCAGACTTTTCTCGTTCATGCCATCCGCGATATAATCCTGTCCAACCATGTCGAGCCCGACAACACCATATTTTGCTTTCCATTTCTTGCCATTTTCCCCATCCGGGGTTAAGCCCGTGAAAGCATATCCTTGAGGAATAATGGTTACACGTGATTGCAGATCAAATTTCCCCCATTCCATCGTGCGACCGTAAACAACACTATTATCAGTTGCGATCAATCTAATACCTGTGCAGGCAAGGACAGAATTAGTAAGGATTCCAAATATAAGCAGAAATCCTAAAAGTATTGGGATGAGTTGTTTCTTATTCAATGTCATTTTTGTCTCCTTCTGATTTGAATTTGTTTATGATATATCACATTGTTCAAAATATTAATAATCTTAAAATTTAAATGCAGTAATACTAAATTGTGATATTTATTTCTTATTGGGCTCATATTTAATTTTTGCTTGTGTATATCAAGATTTTTTTAACGCCGCAATAATTTGTTTTACTTTATATATATCTATCGGTTTCTCAAGAAAACCAACAGGATTCAGTTTTAGTGCGCGTTCTTTTATTTTCTCTGTAGCGTAACCGCTCATAAATATGATAGGGATTTTCTTTTTCATAAGTATCTTTTCAGCACTTTCAATTCCATCCAGACCATTTGCAAGACGGATATCCATAAGGATCAAAGAAGGATTTTTCTGAAGTGCGATATTTACAGCATTCTTACCTTTTGCAGTCATATCGAGAACATCCACACCGGCTTTTACTAAATTAATCTTTAGACTTCTTGCTACAAGGATTTCATCTTCAACGATTAATACTTTGAATGAGTCTTCCATGATCAAATCCTTTCTTTATATAATTCTTTTTTCAGTACAATTTTGCAATACAAACCGTTCCGGGTTTCAAAAATAATTTCACCACCTAGTTGATATTCGACCAAACCAATTGCTGTTTCTAATCCCAAACCGATAATTTTTTTAATGTCAAATTCTAGCGGTAAACCGATTCCGTTATCAGATACATCGAGAATTATTTCATTTTTCGGAGTCAAATATAAATTCACTTTAATCTCGCCACTTTCTTGATTGGGGAATGCATGTTGGACCGCATTGGAAGTCAGTTCATAAAAAACAAGCCCCAACGGAGCGGCAGTATCTACCAGTAGATTTATATCTTCCATTTTCGTGTGGAAAGATATTTGATTTGACAATTCACTATAACTTTGTTTGACTAATGTAAGAATATCGATAAGGCAGTCTTTCAAATTAACATGAGACAAGTCCTTTGATTCGTAAAGTTTTTGATGGACGATTGCCATGGCGTGTATTTTATCATCTAAATTCTGGAATACAGCTTTGATTTTTTGATCATCAAGTTTTAAGGCATGCAGGTTCATCATAGAACAAATAATCTGCATATTGTTCTTTGTCCTGTGATAAAGTTCTAATAGCAATTTTTCTTTTACTTTCAGATTATTTTGAATTTGCTGCTTTGCCTGTTCCAGTTCATGAAATTTTTGTTGCAGTTCATGTGTCCGTTGATCAACTAGATCTTCTAATAATAAGGCGGATTTTTTCTTTATTCGGTAACGATAATAAAAAATAAAGGTGGTAAATAGAGCAACCGTTAACAAAAATAAAAGCTGAACCATTTCCGAGTGCGATTTTTCCAATTTAAGTTTGTATGCCTGGCCTTCCTTTTCTTTTTTCTCAGTTTCATATTTTATTTGCATCTCAACAATTGTTTCACTTAATTTTTCAGAAAATTGCTTCTTTGTTAATTTTGCATAATCCTTTAAATACTCCAATGCTTTAGGATAATTTTCTATTAATTCATAATACCATGAAAAAAATTGTAAGTTGTCTCGGATCAATCCTTGGTTATCGAGTTTTTCTGCCAAATCCTGTGATTCAAGCAAATACGGATAAGCTTTGTCTGGCTCATTGTGATATAAATAATATTCTGCTATATTATAAGTCGTGATAGCAATTTCCCACTTATTATCCAATTCGCGAACAATTTCCAACGATTTTAAGCGGTATTCCAGAACATTATTCATTTCTCCTAAATCAAAATATACATTTGCAATGTTATTGTATATCTGAGAAATACCCATTTTATAATTGATTTCTTTTCTTATTGTCAGAGATTTGGAAAAATAGTCTAACGCTTCATCGTACCGTTTTGTTTTAGCCATAACATTACCTAAATGGTTTAACGCCATGGATATTCCTTGTTTATCTCCAAGCTCTTTTCTTATCTCCAAAAGTTTTTGAAAATATTCCTGTGCTTTATCAAAATGATTCAAATAAAAATTTGCCTGTCCGAGATTGAGAAAAGATTGTGCAATTCTGTCTTTATCATTTACTTGTTCAGCTATATCTAACGCATTCATGAAATAACTCAAAGATTTTTGAGTTTCATCAAGTTGATTGTAAGCCACCCCTAAATTATTGAATGCATCTGCTTTTGATTTTTGATCGTTTAATTTATTTGCCAAATCAAATGCCTGGTTTGCAAATGTGATCCTTTCATTGGGAGGTAATTCCCAATAACACCCAGCTAATTTATTGAGTATTTTTAGTTTTTCTATACCCTTTACATTTTGCAATTTATTTTTAAGTGTATCTATTTCCTGAGAATAAGAAGGAATTACATTTATACAAATAAGAAACATAATGGTTAAAAGCATTATTTTTTTAACAGACATACATTACCTCCCTACACCAATGAAGTATTATTTAATCTGAATTTTAATGAAATATATTTTGTTTCAAAATTTAACCTCACAATAAATTGTGAGACTTGCAGGATTACATCCTTATACCTTTCAAGATAATATTTCACTTTAATTTCTCTTTTTAAAATCTTATCATAACTTAATTTATTACAAAATAATATGTCAATAAATAAAATCTAATTCTTGAGCAGACATGTATCGAATGAGCGGGGGCTCCAAACATAAACAGGAATCCAAATAAAATAGGGATGAGCGATTTTTTGTTCAGTTTCATCTTTGTCTCCTTCTGTTGTGAATTGGTAGGATGAACCAGAATATTTTCGAATTGAATAATATATCTTTCATTTTAACGTAGAAAGGAAACTCTATTCCATATGTGTCAAATATTTCACTCTTTTGAAATATGCAGTTGGAAGTGTGAACGTAACGGTATTTAGGATGCGGGTATTTATCCACGCTTTCCGTACTTTTTTCTCTTGTCTTTACTCTCTTTTTTATTCTTGGCATGAGTGATCAGCGGTTTTTGATGCTTCCCTTTGAAACTCATTATGATCTTTTCTGCTTTATCAAAAGGAACAGTGATAAAAGAGAAGTTGTCCATAACCTGCACGTCTCTGATATCTTTGCCCTTGATGGAAACTTTTTTGGTGACGAGATCTACAAGTTTTCTGGCATCTAACTTGTCTTTCTTGCCCAATGCGACAAAAAGCCGTGCTTTACCCTGCCCATCAAGCTGCCTATCCTTTGCGCCGATTTCTTTTATCTCATTATACGCATCAGGATTGAGTTCTTCTTCAAAAGAATAGTGAAGTAAAGCTGCCAGTATTTCAGTCTCATTATGATCCGCAAGTAATTCCTTTGCCCAATTATAGAATTTCGTATCAACCTTTTTCTCAAGGATCGTTTTCAGGTCATCATCGATCTTTTTCTTTTTTGCAGTAATGATATCTTTTACGACAGGAACTTTTGATTTCTTAATATCAGTTTTGGCCATCCGCTGTATGAACATCATGCGCTTATATTCGCTGGGAGTAATAAACGTAATAGCAGTGCCCTCATTCCCTGCTCTTCCTGTGCGTCCTATCCGATGAACATAGGAGTCCGGATCTTCGGGGAGAGAATAATTTATAACATGAGAAAGGTTAATCACATCGATTCCACGTGCTGCCACATCTGTTGCAACAAGGATATTGGCTTTTTGTTTCTTGAATTTTTCCAGAGTTTTTTCTCTTTGGGCTTGTGTAATATCTCCATGAATTGCTTCTGCATCATACCCTCTATCATTTAAATGGGCTGCAAGATTATTCACATCACTCTTTGTTCTACAGAAGATCAGCCCGTAAAAACCGTCTTCGATGTCGATTATCCTGCATAATGCCTCGAATTTATCAGATGCCTTTACTTCGAAGTATATCTGCTCAGTCAGAGAACTTATCAGTTGCTCCTTTTTCACTGTCAGGTACTCATAACCTTCCATGTATTTGTGTGCGAGGTCTTTTATCCTTCGTGGTATCGTTGCAGAAAACAGCAGCGTTCTCTTTTGGGGATTTGTATGCTTCATGATCTCTTCCATATCGTCGACGAATCCCATGTTGAGCATTTCATCTGCTTCATCGAGGATCAGGTGATCAATTTCTCCGATCTTCAGTGTCTTTCTGTTAAGATGATCGATGATCCTTCCCGGGGTTCCCACGACAATATGTACACCTTTTTTCAGTCTGCGCAACTGTTGATCAATTGATTGACCACCATATATCGGCACTATTATAAGATTCTTGTCACCCTTGAGCGAATTGATTTCTTCTGCTACCTGAATGGCAAGTTCCCGCGTAGGAGTCAGAATAAGTGCCTGGACTGTATTCGAATTAAGGTTGATCATATCTATCAAAGGTAATCCAAATGCTGCTGTTTTACCAGTGCCCGTTTGGGCTTGAGTGATGATATTCGTGTCATTTCTGAGCATGACGGGAATAGTTATGATCTGAATCGCAGTTGGTTCTTCAAATCCCTTTTTATTTATTGCTTCCAGCGCATTTGCCGAAAGCCCAAGGTCACTAAATGTTTTTTTGTTTTTCATCTTTCTCTTTAAATTTTTTTTCTATTTATGGTTTGTTTAGATTTATAGTCAAATAAGAGTTAGGAGCTAGTAACTTTTCATAACATCGAACATACTGGCACCTCTTGATTAAACACGTTTCCCATAAAGTGTAAGATTACGGACAATTCTCATCGACTACCCAATATGGGTTGCCCTCTGCTTCTGTAAATGTCAAATAAAATCGCAAAGTGAAACCCAATACGAATTTTAGCCACGTGCTTCTTTCAGACCTTCTACAAGTTTTCGAACGACAACCATGCCGGGATCGTCAATTCCAATCGTCTTCTTGCCGTAGATACGTGCCCTTCCCTGTTTGCATGGGAGTCCCCTGAATTCATCCAGCGCTTTGGCTGCAGCTCGATCCGCAGCTTCCAGCAATGCATTGGTATCCTCAATTCCCACGAGTGCCTTTTGTATTGCAGCCAGCTCATCAAGTACTGTTTTGTCGCCAAGTTTGCTTTTGCCACGATGAGCCATTTTTTCGATACTCTGTTCCAGAATTTGTGGCAAGTGCTTCCAGTCGACTTTATTCTTGCTTTTAACTTCCTTTGCTGCTGCCATAATGCCTGTGGCAAACAGTGTTGCGAACGAGGAAGCACGCGTTCCGGTAAATGCCTGTGCGCATTTCATGAGTGCCATACCTACATCGTCAGGGAGTTCCCCGGAAACCTCGAGCATTGCTCTGAACCCGGTAACCATAGTTATTCCGATGTCACCATCGCCGATC
>JAVCDK010000045.1 GCA_030765865.1 Candidatus Celaenobacter antarcticus
CCGAACTGGATGTAGGGAGAGAGTTCATTTCTGGAATAGGTATGGGTATTGTTGAATATCATGCATTCCAGGTTAAAATTATCTCCGCTTCTGGAGTACACATCATAATGGGAGTATGATCCAATAACATCTGCTGAACGTACTACAAGGTCATCACTTCCATTATTATTGAAATCATAAAAAGTGCCGGTATAAGCATCCTTAATCGAATTTACATATCTGCTCGGAAAAGAAGTTGAGGTTTCTGCTTCGTATATCAGCATGGAATCAGCACGATTTCCAAGTATCTCATGATTTCCATCTGCATCTGTGTCGCCTACGCTCCATGGAATAAATGAGCTGCTCATAGTATGAACGATATCGAGTTCATCGTTCCCGTATTCGCAGAAACGAACCGGCCCGTATGAGCCTTCGTCCGGGAACTCCATAAATATAAGTTCGATCTTGCCGTCTCCATTAATGTCATATTTGTTTGAGCATAAATACACTGAGTGCGCATAAGAAGCGATCGGGTCAAATCCCCCTGTAGGGATCGTGCTGTTATCAATCGTAATTGCATCAGAAAAAATAGTGGAAGTTGAAGTAAGGCCAGCATGGTTTTGAATTGATAAAAAGTAGGAGTAGGATTCATCCGGAAGGTGTTGCGGAAGCTTCAAGGTCGTAAAGTAATCATATTTCTTCTGGATTAGCGAAAAGGTGTCTGCATATGCAGAAAAACAGGTTGCGCAGAATTGTGAGAGCTCAGTTGCTGTGGAGAGAATGTAATAATCTTTTTTATCAAAATTATATCGGGATGTTGAAGCAGTTGCACTAGCTACAAACTGAGGAGGTGTTCTGTCAACACTGATCTTTACGATATCGATATAATTTTTCCCATGAATATTTTTCATGCTCAGGCGGATATAGTATGTTGAATCCTGAATACCGTTGAGAATGAATGTGCCGAGAGTATCATCAAGAACAGGATCGGTATATAAGGTTGGTTCAGGATTATGAGTAACGACATCGAGCCAATCATTTTCGACAGGTTCCTGTTTGGTGGTGTATCCAAGACTGTAGCAGAAGAAATTTTCGCAATATGCGGTTCCGATAATTGGAACATCCTGTGTATAACCGGAATTATATGGAGGGAAAAAAATCGCGGATTGCGGCTTGATACCCGCACTTGCATTTTGCATGAGTTTTTCAGCATTAATAATTCCATATCCATACACATTATCATATCCATCCTCGCCAAGATCGTTACAGGATATTTTAATAAGATTGTACACTTCGATATTTGATAGTAGGGGGTTCTGAGAAAGAAGCAATCCAGCACATCCTGCAACAAAGGGTGCTGCCATTGAGGTGCCGCTTTCGTTCTTATACTCATTATTCAGGTAGGTGCTGTAAATGCTCAAACCCGGTCCGCAAAGGTCAATACCTTCGCCATAACTGGAGAAGGAGCATATTTTCAGATTTTCATCAACTGCTGTGACAGAAAGCACTTTATCGAGAGCTGCCGGGTACAAAAGCCCGACTCCACCCTCGTTGCCTGCAGAAGCAACGATCGAAACGCCAAGATCATAAGCGTAATTGCAGGCATCGTTAATAATCGGTGCTAAGACCGCGTCTCCCCAGCTAATGCTTATTGTTTGTGCGCCGTTATCGGCAGCATAAACGATAGCAGCGGATACGTCATCGTCTTCGAGATAACCACCGAGTGTGGTGCGGAAACCGGCTCGGAGATTCATGCATCTTGCAAACCATGTTGTACCTGAAACGCCAAGGTGATTGTTGGTTTGAGCAGAAATGATACCTGCTATATGCGTACCATGTCCGAGGTCGTCTCTCGGGTCATTATCGCGCTCACGGAAATCTCCCATTGCATCGACAATATCCGTGTCTGTGAAGTCCCATCCCATCCAGTCATCAATATAACCATTCTGGTCATCATCTATAAAATTATCCGGAATTTCACCATGATTGATCCAAATATTCTGTTCAAGATCGGGATGGTCATATTCAATTCCGGAGTCTATGATCGCAATGATGACCTGCTCATTTCCTTTTTCGACCTCCCATGCATTGTCCGCATTGATTGCCGGCAATCCCCACTGTTGATAATAATAAGGGTCATTTGGTGTGATAGAAAGCATCTCATTCAGGTAATTAGGCTGAGTATAAATAATAGAGTCATCTTTTTGAGAAAGCTCAGCAAGGGCAGAAAAATCAATTTCTTTTTCACACGTAAATTTATACACATGGAGATCCGGTTTCTCAATAATTGGGCTTAATGATCGAACTTCGAACCGATCAAGGAAAGAATCTAAGGCATCAATACCTGTAGAGCCGTCTTTGAATACTAATTCCCGGGAAAAACGAGCTATAAGTTCATGAGAAGAATAGTGCGGTTTCCCGAAAAGCTGCGAAGCAAATACAAGACACAAAAGGATGAGTGCGATCTTTTTCATTGAGTATCCTAAAAGTTATATGCAACAGAAAATCTATGAGCCGTACCAATATCATTCTGGTATGGAGTGAAGGCATAGTCGAAGTTGAAATCGTTGAGTTTTATTCCAATCCCAGCAGTGACATTTTGCTCATCATAGTTAATCTTATATCCCAAACGGGAGAATATCATATCAGAAAAACCATATTCAAAACCGAGATTCGCTTTAACGCTTTCAGATGAAAACTTAGCGAGTTCTCCGGAAAAAGTGAGTACATTCTGTGCATTCACTTCCCATAAATATTGAGAGCCAAGCTTCATTACAAGCGGGAAAGAAATGCTCTCTTTTATGAGTTTTGATGATTTTCCAACATTTTGAAGGACCATACCAAAATTGAGTCCTTTGATGAATGAATCGTAGATTGCTCCAAGGTCAAAACCGAAACCGTAGCTCGCGTCGGTATCGATCTTTTCGTAAATGAATTTTATATTTGCACCCAGCGAGATGCTTGGCGTGATCCTTCGTGCGTAAGTATAGCACGAAACGATATCCTGGGGATGGAATTCTCCGATTATGACAGCATGCTCATCGGTTTTCGGTATCATACCATAGTCGAGATAGGTAAGACTTAAGCCCCAGCTACTTTTGCCATTACGTACTATAAGCGAAGCATTTTCAATATTATTATCAAAGATGTAGCCGTTATGATTAAAGCAAAAATTGGATGAAGGACTGATCTGCACGGCAGCAGGATTTGACCATAAAATACTTGCATCTCCGGGAGAAGCGATAACAGCATTTGCCTTACCGGCATTACGTGCGCTCAGGCCGATCTTTAGTATCTGGAAGCCGTATTTTTCTGGAGCATCGGAAGCAAAAGAGGTCAGGGTAATAACGAAAACAAAGAGCGACAGCAAGATTATTTTTTTCTTCATAATATATATTTTATCCTATTTTTTTATATGTAAAATCCTCTCATCAACTGAGATAAGAGGATTGTTTGGCAAAAAACCAAATGCAATTATGAAAATAACAATCTTATCCTAAGATCTCCTTCTCATTACATTTACAGATATGAACAACTTCTCTCTTCGGAGACCATTTACCGTCTTCTTTATATCTATTTCGGATAATTTTTATTGTAGTAATTTCAGTATTACATACTGGGCAGACAATCTTTCTCTTACCGACACTTGCATGAGCTAATTTAGCTGCAAAGGTTCTTACTTTAGGCATTTTCAACTCCTTTTTGGAATGACACATAAGTCCTTTGCGCAAGGACTGGTGTCAAGTTTTTCATCGGTGATGAAATTATTGATTATTTCACATCTGTCTTAAATAATATTTGAAAAAGGTGACTCTCGAATTTATTGATGAGATATTAACATGGCAGAAAAAGATAAATGAAGGGAGTCAAAGTTTCATGAGACGAAAAACGAGTCTTTGTTTTCAAATGTTATCAATAATTTCTAAGAGGGATTTCTTTTAACAATCATTACCATTGCTTTGATACAAGCACACCAGCGGTAAAAATTCAGCTTTGGACATCATTAATAGCAACTATACGGATAAAATATTTAAAATTTAAATCGAGATTTAAGTGGTCTATGTCATAATTCGTTGCTCTCCTAAAATGGAACTTGTTTACATATAAAGCTTCGCGGGTTTGAATGGATAGTCCGATTGGGAAACCACAAGATAAAACAGATTATCGGAACTACCTTTCGTTTGGGGACAGCCCAAAGAATAATAAGGTAATTAAAAGGGGTATTCTGGATGGAAAAAGCCCGTCTAGTGTTTATGGATATTTAACTGCGTTAAAATGATATATTTGATTTATTTAGTACAGCAATGAAACAATATATTAAATTTTAATACAAGAATATTGACCCCTAAGAAATATTAATCAGAAAATTATTGACACTAAAAAATTTGCCAAAGTTTTAGTCCAATTAATATGTAGGAGATGTAAATGAAAGAAACCGAATTATTTTCTGTAATTGTTGATTTAGCATCAACGCGCAAAGCTATAGGAAATAAAGAAAGCAGACTATTTAAGGACTGCAGGAAATTGGATGCAAAACTTAACTACACTCAATTAAACTACAACAATAAAGAGAACTATTTGATAGCTAATTAAAAAAATAAAATAACATCCCCTAAGGGGTTTTATATATGGGAAAAAACATAGTTGAAAAAATTCTTTCAGATCATATTATTGAAGGAAAACCTGAGAAAGGTGCAGAAGTAGGAATTAGAATTGATCAAACACTTACGCAAGATGCAACCGGGACAATGGCTTATTTGCAATTTGAAGCGATGGGAGTTCCAAAAGTAAAAACAGAACTCTCTGTAAGTTATATTGATCATAATACTGTCCAAATCGGTTTTGAAAATGCAGATGATCACAAATATTTGCAATCTGTTGCAGCAAAATATGGAATTGTATATTCAAGAGCAGGCAACGGAATTTGTCATCAGGTTCAACTTGAGAGATTTGGGAAACCGGGAAAAACTCTTCTTGGCTCAGATTCTCACACACCAACCGGTGGTGGTATTGGAATGATGGCAATTGGCGCTGGTGGTCTCGATGTTGCCGTGGCAATGGCGGGAGGTCTTTTTTACATAACATATCCAAAAATTATCAAGATCAACTTAACAGGAAAATTAAACTCCTGGGTTGCTGCAAAAGATGTAATACTCAAAGTTCTGGAAATATTTACAACAAAAGGTAACGTAGGATGTATGTTTGAATATGGTGGACCTGGAGTAAGGACATTATCCGTTCCGGAAAGAGCAACGATCACAAATATGGGTGCAGAATGCGGAGTAACAACATCTATTTTCCCGAGTGATGAAGTTACAAAGGAATTTTTAAAAGCCCAAGATCGTGAAGATGATTGGATTGAACTTATCGCTGATGAAGACGCAAAGTATGACAAAGTTGTAGATATCGACCTTTCTAAACTTATTCCAATGGCAGCTACACCACATAGCCCCGGAAATATCAGCACGGTAAAAGATATTGGTAAAATTAATGTTGATCAAGTTTGTATTGGAAGTTGTACAAATTCTTCTTATAAAGATATGATGACAGTCGCCAATATCTTAAAAGGGCAAAAACTTAGTTCGGATACAAGCTTTGTAGTAGCACCCGGTTCAAAACAGGTAATTGAAAACATCATTCATGATGGAGGATTTGAGAGTATAGTTTCTGCAGGAGCGAGAATTGCAGAATCTGCTTGTGGTTTCTGTATTGGAAACAGTCAATCTCCAAAAACCGGGGCAATATCCTTAAGAACCAGCAACAGGAATTTCTTTGGAAGATCAGGAACAAAATCTGCAGAGGTTTATCTGGTTAGTCCTGAAACGGCAGCTGCAGCAGTGATTACAGGTAAATTTACAGATCCAAGAGATCTTGAGAACATGGGAATTAAATATCCTGAAATTAAAATGCCGGATAGATTCTACATTGATGACTCAATGTTTATTTTCCCTGAATCAGTTAAGGGAGAAACTGAAATTTATCGCGGACCAAATATTGGTGATCCTCCGGTAGCAGAACCTCTTAAAAATAAAATATCCGGAATTGTGACCTTAAAAGTTGGGGATAAAATCACAACAGATCACATAATTCCTGCCGGGTCAAAAATGAAATATAGATCCAATGTTCCAAAATATTCTGAATTCTTATTTGAAGTAGTTGACCCGACGTTCTATGATCGGGCAAAAGAGATTAAGGAAAGCGGCAAAGACAATATCATAGTAGCCGGACTGTCTTATGGGCAGGGCAGTAGTCGAGAACATGCAGCACTATGCCCAATGTATATGGGAATAAAAGCAGTTCTGGCAAAATCGATGGAAAGAATTCATAAAGCAAATCTCATCAATTTTGGAATACTACCATTAAATTTCAAAGATGAAAAGGATTATGACAGTATTGACCAGGCGGATGAACTTGAGATATCCAATATCAAAGAAGCATTTATTTCCGGAAAGAATATCGTTGTTAAAAACATTTCAAAAAAGACTGAATTTGGAGCTACTTATGATCTTTCAGATCGACAAAAAGAAATTTTACTTGCGGGTGGAACACTATCTTTTATAAAGAAAACACAAATTAATATTTAATAACAAATAAAAGTATATAGGAAAAAATAGTATGGCACAAAAAGGTATTCGAGAATACGACGCAAAAAGAATGATGTCAGTAGCATTACCTAAATTTTCTAATGGAAAGATCAAATTTGAAGCTAAACAGGTTTTGATCGGAGCAAATACCGATCTTAAAAAACTCGAACAAGAAAATCCCTGGCTTAAAGATGAAAAATTAGTAGCAAAGCCGGACCAGCTCTTCGGTAAAAGAGGATTGAATAATCTTTTATACGTGAATAAATCCTGGGAAGAAGTACAAGAATGGATTAAAGAACGAATAAATAAAACCGTTACAATAACACAAACAACAGGTGAAACAACGGGTGAGTTAAATTACTTTCTCGTAGAAAAGTTTGTTCCACATGATGATGAATATTATATTGCAATTACAACTCAAAGAGATAATGATACAATCCATTTTTCCACAAAAGGTGGAGTGAATATCGAAGAAGTATGGGACTCAGTCGTAACATTAGATGTTCCTTTAATGAGTAAAATTGACGATCTTGATGTTAAAGGATTTCTGCCCAAAGAACTTGGTGATAAAACAGAAATCATTGCTGAATTCATAAAAGCACTTTATAAAATGTTAGTGGAATATCATTTTGTTTATTTGGAATTGAATCCGTTCACTTTTGTTGATGGAGCACCTGTAGCTCTTGATGCTGTTGCCAAAGTAGATGACTATGCTGCCTATCAATGTGCAGAAAATTGGGGTGAATTAAAATTCCCAAGCCCATTTAGTCTTGAAAAAACACCTGAAGAAGAAAAGATAGATGAACTTGACGAAAGAACCGGAGCTTCGCTGAAACTTACAGTTCTAAATCCTGAAGGAAGAATTTGGAATCTTGTTGCCGGTGGCGGTGCTTCTGTAATTTACGCTGATACTGTCGTTGATCTTGGTTACACTAAAGAACTGGCAAATTATGGTGAATATAGTGGAAATCCTACCACAGAACTAACTTATGGATATACAAAAACTGTTCTTGATCTGATGACTCGAAAGAAAGATCAGCACGGAAAACCAAAATTTTTGATCATTGGCGGAGGAATTGCAAACTTTACAGATATTGCAAAAACATTTACCGGAATTATCCAGGCGATCGAAGAGTTTAAAGAGAAACTAAAAGAAACAAATGTAAAAATATATGTAAGAAGAGGCGGACCAAATTATAAAGAGGGTCTGAAAAATATGAAAGATATGGGTAGAAGAATTGGTATTCCGGTTGAAGTATATGGACCTGAAACACACATGACAAAAATAGTTTCAATGGCGCTTGGAACTCAGGTAGGTGAAAAATGAAAAACTACGAACTTTTTGATGAAAATACAAGAGCGTTTATTTACGGTCAGCAACAAAAAGCAGCACAAAGAATGCTTGATTTCGATTACTTATGTAATAGAGAAAAGCCAAGCGTTGCAGGTTTTATTACTCCAACCGGTAGCGGATATTACAAATTGTTCTGGGGAACAAAAGAGATTACAATTCCAAGATATATGACAATCGAAGAGGCAATAGCAGAAAATCCTGATGCAGATGTATTAGTAAATTTTGCCTCTGAGAGATCTTGTGCAGAATCAACAATGGATGCCCTCAATACAGATAACATCAGAACAATAATCATGATAGCTGAAGGTGTACCTCAGAGAGATGTGAGAAAAATCGCTAAAATTGCCAAAGAAAAAAGGAAATGGATCATCGGTCCTGCAACCGTAGGTGGTATAAAACCAGGTTGCTTTAAAATTGGAAACGCAGCTGGGACGGTCGAGAATATCAGAGACACAAAATTATACAGACCGGGTTCTGTGGGTTTCGTTTCTGTATCCGGCGGACTGTCAAATGAGGGATATAATATTATAGCCAGAAATACAGATGGTATCTATGAAGGATACGCTGTAGGTGGAGATGTTTATCCTGCTACAACATTAATTGATCATCTACTAAGATACGAGCAGAATCCAAACATAAAAATGATGGTAGCTCTGGGTGAAGTTGGCGGGAAAGATGAATATCAAATCGTACAGGCAATTAAAGATAAAAAGATCACAAAGCCACTTGTGATGTGGGTTACCGGAACATGCGCAGAAATGCTTCCCGGTGGAGTTCAGTTTGGTCACGCCGGAGCAAAGGCAGATTCTAAAGAAGATACAGCAAAAGCAAAAAATGCTGCATTAAAAGAAGCTGGTGTAATCGTTCCGGATTCATTTGAAGATTATGGTGATAAGATCAAAATGACCTTTGATAAACTCAAAGCTGAAGGGAAAATAAAAGAAATTGAAGAACAAACACCTCCGAACATTCCAATGGATTATGCACAAGCAGTGGCAGAAGGTCTGGTGAGAAAACCAACAAACTTCATCTCAACAATTTGTGATGAAACAGGTGAAATTCATAACTATTGCGGTGTTCCAATTGATAAAGTGATCAAAGAAAATTATGGAATTGGTGGAGTTATTGGACTTTTATGGTTTAAAAAAGAACTACCTCAATATGCGAGAGATTTTATAGAACTTGTAATTCAAATCGTTGCAGATCACGGTCCGGCTGTTTCGGGTGCACACAATACGATCGTTACAGCAAGAGCAGGTAAAAATCTGATAGAATCAATTATCAGTGGTATTGTTACAATTGGTCCAAGATTTGGTGGAGCTGTAAATGGTGCTGCGAATCATTTCTCTTGGGGTCTGGAAAATAATTTAGAACCACGCGAATTTATTGCTCAAATGAAGAAAAAGAATATTCGCATTCAAGGTATCGGACATAGAATTCACAGTATCGATAATCCGGATGAGCGTTGTGAAATTATGATGAATTTTGCTAAAGAGCATTTCCCCAAACATCTACTTCTTGATTATGCACTTGCAGTTCAAGATGTAACAACAATGAAGAAGAACACACTTATCCTCAACGTTGATGGCACTATCGGTGTATTATTTGTCGATCTATTAAAGAGCCTGAAATATACTAATGAAGAAATCAAAGAAATGATAGACATGGGTTTCTTTAATGCATTCTTTATTATTGGAAGAACTATAGGATTCATGGGTCATTATTTCGATCAAAAACGTTTGAAAACTCCCCTGTATAGACATCCATGGGATGATATTCTTTATGATGTTCCAGAAAAACCCGAAGTGGTTTAATAAGGAGATATAAAATGATTATTTCAAAAGACAAAGAAAAGATAATTTATACGAAAGTGGATGAAGCTCCAACACTCGCAACATACTCTTTGTTGCCTATAATTAAGACCTTTACAGATGAAGTAGGAATTGTCGTTGAAACAAGAGACATTTCTCTTGCCGGTAGAATTATTGCTAACTTTCCTGAAAAATTGAATTATGATCAAAAAATATCTGACGATCTGGTAGAATTAGCTCAGCTTGTAAAAAAACCGGAAGCAAATGTCATAAAATTGCCCTGCATCAGTGCTTCAATTCCTCAATTAAAAGCAGCAATAAAAGAATTACAGGAGAAGGGCTATAATATTCCAAGTTATCCGGATGAACCCAAAAATGATGAAGATAAGAAGATCAAAGCACGATTTGATAAAATCAAGGGAAGTGCGGTAAATCCTGTTTTGAGAGAAGGGAATTCTGATCGTAGAGTTCCTGCACCTGTTAAAAACTATGCAAAAAAGAATCCTCATCCAATGGGGAAATGGTCGCCTGAATCTAAATCTCATGTTAATTTTATGACCAGTGGTGATCTGGCTTCTAATGAAAGATCTAAAACAATCTCCAAGGAAAATGCCGGTGACTGCAAAATCGAATTTGTTAATCCTCAAGGAAAAGTAACTATTCTTAAAGACAAATTAACTCTCACAAAATGTGAGATAATTGATGGAACAGTGATGAGTAAACGTGCTCTCATAAAGTTTCTGGAAGGATTGATCGAAAAGGCAAAAAAGGAAAATGTACTGTTTTCCGTGCAACTGAAAGCTACTATGATGAAAGTTTCTGATCCCATCATTTTCGGGTATGTTGTCTTTGTTTTTTTCAAAGAAGTTTTCGAAAAGCATGCTGACACATTTGCTAAACTTGGAGTAGTTCCCAGTAATGGTCTTGGTGATCTTTACGAAAAAATTAAAGCACTTCCGCAGGAAAAGCAAAAAGAGATAAAAGAAGACATTAATGTCTGTTATCAACATAGACCAAAGCTGGCGATGGTCGATTCGGAAAAAGGAATCACAAATCTTCATGTACCAAGTGACGTAATAATCGACGCATCAATGCCTGCAGCAATTCGTAATTCAGGTAAAATGTGGGGACCGGATGGGAAACTTCATGATACAGAGTTTTTTATTCCAGATAGCAATTATGCAAAAGTTTACAAAGAGGTAATGGAATTCTGTAAGACAAATGGTGCTTTTGATCCGGTAACAATGGGGGATATCTCAAATGTTGGCTTAATGGCACAAAAAGCAGAAGAATATGGATCTCAAGATAAAACATTTGTGTGTCCCGGTGATGGAAAGGTAATAGTTACTTCTGCTTCAGGACAAACGATTTTAGTGCATAAAGTTGAAGAAGGTGATATCTGGCGTATGTGTCAGGTAAAAGACCTTCCTATTCGGGATTGGGTGAAACTTGCTGTGGACAGAGCTCAAAAAACCGGAGCGCCTGCAGTATTCTGGCTGAATAATTATAGAGCTCACGACCGTGAACTTATCAAAAAAGTTAACAGATACCTCAAAAAGTATGATACTGAAGGACTTGAAATCCATATTATGACACCAATTGAAGCTACCCGCTACTCCATCAAACGCATGAAAGAAGGAAAAGATACTATTTCTGTTACTGGAAACGTGCTAAGGGATTATCTTACAGACCTGTTCCCGATTCTTGAGGTCGGAACAAGTGCGAAGATGCTGTCAATTGTGCCGCTTATGAGCGGTGGTGGCTTATTTGAAACAGGAGCAGCCGGTTCTGCACCAAAACATGTTCAGCAATTCACTAAAGAAAACCATTTAAGATGGGACTCTCTTGGAGAATTTCTCGCTCTGGCAGCATCCCTGGAACACTTGAGCGTAACAACAAAAAATGATAAAGCTCATATCCTTGCAGAAACTCTTGATCAAGCTACTGAAACATTTCTTATAAATAGAAGATCTCCTTCTAGAAAAGTAAAAGAACTGGACAATAGAGGAAGTCATTTCTACCTAACGATGTATTGGGCAGAAGCTTTAGCAAATCAAACCAAAGATCAGAAACTTAGAAGACGGTTCACCGAACTTGCAAAAGAACTCAAGGAAAATGAATCGGAAATAGTTGAAGAATTTATTGCGGCACAAGGAAAACCGGTTGATCTGGGCGGATATTATAAACCAAATGATGTATTAGCAACAAAAGCAATGAGACCAAGTGCAACTTTCAATGCAGTTATGGACTCATTCAAAATGAATTAAGGAGATTAAATATGTTCAATATTAAAAATATTATCATAACTATATTCATTATTGCTTTCATTATTAGCTGTACCCAAACCAAAGTTGAGTTTCCCGAAAAGCTAGTTATCGGGTCCGGTCCTTCCGGCGGGACATGGTTCACATTCGGTAAACTGCTCGAACAATTATACTCGGACAAACTTACAAAAACAGTGTCCGTCCCCGGTGGCGGAGTGAAAAATGTAATTGATCTGAATGGAAATGACATCGATCTAGGATTTTCCACAGCAGTCTTGGGCAAAGCAGCAATCGAGGGAAATACTCCTTTTGAAACAGCACAAACCAATGTCTCATGCATCGGTAATCTGTACAAGCAGTATCTTTACTGCATTGTCCGCACCTCGTATGCTCAAAATCATGATCTGCTTGCACTCGATGACATCTTTACCAAAAAATTACCAGTTAAACTGGGTGTGTTGACGCGGGGAACTGTAAGTGAATATATTACAAAAAATATTCTTATCCAGCTTGGATCTTCATACGATGACATTGCCACGCTTGGAGGAAAAGTAGAATTTGATAACTACACAATGGGCGCCATTCATCTTGTGGAAAATGCAATTGACGTATTTATATTCATGGCTTCGTCCCCTGCTGATATTGTGAACGATCTTGAAAATCAAATCCGGATATCCATCCTGCCGTGTTCAAAAGAACTCCGAGACAAGATGCGCTTGGAATTGGGCACTACCAGCCATGAGCTAAAAAAACACACATACAAATCTCTTTTCCATGACACGCATGTAATAGGTGATTATACCGTTCTCCTTGTGCGCAACTCACTCTCCGCCGATGTAGTGACCGCACTCGCAAAAACACTCTTCTCAAATACAAAAGCCCTCTCAGCCAGCGAAAAAGCGATCGAACAGATAGAAACAAAGAATGCGTTTACCGATACGGGATTCCCTCTTCATCCCGGTGCAGAAAAATATTATAAGGATTGTGGGTTGTGGAAAAAGTAGACTGTAAAATATTGCCCATCTAAATATGGACAAACGAGTTTAGAAATGGAAATTAATTAGTAAAAAATGAAAAATACGATACCTGATTTGAAATGGTCTTTACATACAAAAGAAGATATCAAATTATCATACAACATGTTCCCTGTCGAAATATCAAGAATTGCGAGAAAATTTCATAACGCGATACCGGGCTGTAAAATGACCCCACTCAGAAGTCTATATAATCTCGCAAATATGCTTGGAGTCGAAAGTATATGGGTAAAGGATGAATCCCAAAGGTTAGCATTAAACTCCTTTAAGGTGCTTGGAGGATCTTTTGCAATATACAGATTGATTCAGAACAAATTAAATCTCAACGATGATGAGATTTCATATGAGAATATAATATCTGAAAAATCCAGGAAATTTTTGGGAGAGATCACTTTTGCTTCAGCAACGGATGGCAATCACGGTATGGGAGTTGCTTGGGCGGCAAGCAGGCTTGGGTATAGAAGCATGATATATGTTCATTCCAAAACCTCGAAAAGCCGAATTAATGCAATTAAAAGCTATGGTGCTATTGTAAAGATCATCGAAGGTAATTATGATGATGCAGTAAGACAGGTTACAATTGATGCCAAAAAATATAACTGGGAAATAATATCAGACACTTCGTGGAAGGGTTATGAACAAATCCCGACCTGGATCATGCAAGGTTACACCACCATGATATCTGAAACACAAGAACAATTATCTTCCCAGGGAATCATTAAACCTACCCATGTATTTATTCAAGCGGGAGTCGGCGCTTTAGCCGCTGCTGTCACGGGTTATTATCATAGTTTATTCGCAGAAAAGGCACCAACATGTATTGTTGTGGAACCGGAACATGCGGCATGTTTATATCATTCTTCAATTTTAGGGGACGGAAATCCACACACAGTTAACGGAAACCTTAATACTATAATGGCGGGGCTCGCTTGTGGTGAACCCAGCCCGGTTGCATGGAAAGTATTAAAGGAAACAATAAGCTGTTTTATTTCTTGTCCTGATTATATCGCAGCAAAAGGCATGAGAGTATATGCAACTCCACTTGCAGGTGATCCATTTGTGGTTTCAGGCGAATCCGGAGCAGTAACACTTGGCGTGTTAGGAGCTATCATGAAAGAAAATGGTATGGAAGAACTTATTTCATATTTGAAGCTTGATAAAAATTCAAGGATACTTTTGATAAATACGGAAGGAAATACCGATCCTATACACTTCAGGCAAATAATATGGGAGGGAGCTAATCCAGTCCCTCCAGAATATTGGACAGATGAAGACTAATCTTATATTTACGGCAATTGTGCTGAAAGCAGCTTTACAAAAATGCGTTTACTGACACAGGATTTCCTCTTCATCCCGGAGCAGAGCAGTATTATAAGGACTGCGGTTTGTGGGAAGAATAATTGGCTGTTATCATGAATGTATTATTATAGAGCGAAAAAATGATTTATGCCTAAAAAATTAGACAATTGACGTTTTGCTAATTTTCCAAAACAAAATTTTAAATAGAGATCGACAACATAAAACACATCGTATAAAAAATTGAGCACAATCGTTAAGGTTCCTCCTTTTCGTTTGTGCGGTTACATCCCCTGCCTAACGGTAGGGAATTTTTACATAAACTTGACGGGTTTATTTTGCTACCCAAAAAAGAACCATGAAAACGAAAAAAGAAAATATGGTAAAAATTCACATACCTCTCAATCCTTATTATAAGAACATGGTTGACCATCCGGGCGAGGTTATAAGCCCAAGACTGGCTGGTGAATCAAATGTAAGTATTGTGAGGATGGGGCTTGATGCCCTTCTTGTCCAAGAACGTAACCGTTTACAAATGGAGGAACAAAATGAGCAAGGAGAAAGAAGAAATCCTGGCGAATGAACAAGCCAGATTCATAAGAAGGAATAAGTTGAACTATCAGGAGTTCAATAAAGTTGTTGCAGCAGGACGCAAAATTGCCGGTCTTAAAACTCCCAAAAGAAAAATACAAGCACACGTACTACCCTCAAAAGAAGAACTCTCAAAATTTTTAGACGTTCTCGCAAAAGGAAAGCTCAAACACGATCTTATGGTTCGCCTTATGTGGTTTACCGGGCTCAGAAATTTCGAACTATGCAATATCAAAATGAAGGAAGTTTATTTGGATGAAGTAGGAGGGGAAAAAATACTCATACATGGGAAGGGTGGATTTGACCGCTTCGTTGCGATTCCACCAAAATTATCACGGGATCTGAAGTATTATGTGCGGTGTTTCTCGAATAATATATACCTTTTTGAGAGCAGGATCGGCAAATCATATACTACTGCTGGATTCCGTGCTATTGTACGAAAATACAGAGACCTGGCCGGATTGAGTGATAAGATATATCCTAATAATTTTCGGCATGTGGTTGGAACAATTTCGGCAGAATTGGGATTCAACAATCAAAAAATAAGAAATATTTTAGGACTTATAAGGAATTCTTCAACCGATATATACGTAAATAGTAATATTGAATGGACCAGACCGGATGTCGCAAAATTAGAGCAAGAATTTAATAGTTATTAAAAATGCAACCACGAAAATACACCCGTCTTTGCTACGCTACACCGTGGCAAGCGAAAAACACGAAAAAGAGAATAAACAATGAATAGTAAAAAATTAACAATATATTTTGGAATTGCTGTAGTAATTGTGATTTTAATATTTGGATATTTCGTCTTGACTGATAAAACCATCGAGGTGGAAATTGATATAGAAGATACTTTATCAGTTTCAGATTCTGTTGAAGAAAAAGCGTCAGACCGTATTGCCTTAATTGATGCTCTAAAAGTAGAATCGTTGTCAAAAATTTGGTGGGAACTGTCAATAGGATATGAATCAAAGGATTCTCCTCTTAAAAATAAAAACGATTTATCAAATGACCTGGATCTTTGGTTGCAAAATAAACCTGACGGGGAATCACATATTGAAAATGTTAAAGAATATGATTTAGTTTTACAATATCAAAACGAGTTGAAAAACTTACTTAAAAAGTTTGGATTTATTGGAGGTAGTAAAAGTTATTTTATTTACCTTGATAATCAGATTCCTGTAAGGTTTATCACTTTTAACGGAAAACAACTTTTAATCATTACAAATATTGCTACCGTTAATATATATAATACATTGTCCACTAATGCTAAAAGCAGAGCTGCATTGGTGATTACCTCATGTGTTTTGCCATCTCTTTTAAGTTTCAATATATCTCTCAAGGATACTAAAATTGAATATTATGGTGTGATTGTCTATTATGGCAGTAAAAATTTTGTTGTAGATACTAATGTAAATAATTTGTTGCCAGAAGCTCTATGTTTTATAGTATCTAAAGAGAATTGCCTAAGATTCCTTAATTTAGAAATTACAGAATCAGAACTTCTCAATAGATCTTATATATTCATAAGCGATAGAGATATGCCAATTGGTTTTAAGAAAATTGAACTGGATGTGGAATAATGAAAAAAGCATTTTTATTATTAGTGATTATAATTATCGCTGTTAGTTGTTCATACTCAGGATGGAGTTTGCGTGAACAAGGATACATTAAAAATATTCCAGCAAATTATCAAACTCACCAAAGTGGTATTATTAAAAATCCTTCTCGAAAAGATATAAACGATGCAATCATTTTTGGCAAACTAGAAAAAGATGGTAGGGCTGTTGATTACGCATATATTACAAAAACTTCATTTGGAAATATAATAGTTTATTGCCGCATATACACACCTTTGCGGTTAATTTCCGAACATAGTAGAAATTGTGCCAGAGAATACATTAAAATTAATGATACAACAATTGAGTATTTGTCAAAAATGAACGCAGTTAAAATTGATGTTCTACCACAATATACAATAACAAATACTTGGAATATTTATGGTTACGAAGAGGATATAATTCTTTTAAGAGACGGTTTCCGTGTGCCAAACTTAACACAGCTTAGTGCAATGGATAGAAATAATCCTTTTGATTTAATAATTATACCAGAAATAAATGAAATACAAAAAGAAGCAATGCATTATGCTATGCAATATACTCAGCTTTATACTTCAGCTTATACGAAAGAACAAAAAATTACTTACTGTAAACAACTTAAAAAGATGGGTTATTCTAATAATGATATCGTAAATTATACTGGTTTTCCTGCAGATTCTGTTATATTATATATTGGTAAATTAAAGAGTGAAAAAAAAGATACAATTTACTTAACCGAAAAAGATAATATTTACAGTATTGATGAGCTCAACAAACAGGGAAATTATGAGATTGTTTTTCGCACTCCTATGTCAAATAATTTGTTTTATTCTGGTGACAAAGAAAAACGAATACCAATATCATTTGAAAAGTTTAAATGAAAGAGAAGTAATATAATGAAAAAGGGTATATTTATTATTATAGTATTATTATTAGTATGTTCGTGTTTGTTCGGGAATGAATGGAGTAGGGTATTGGTCATGAAAAGTTATATCGATTTCAAAAATAATACTAATATGATTTTAAGTGGTGAACTTACTTCTGCTTTTTGTGCTGGATTCCAATTTACACGCAATGTACCGCGAAAGCCGGGTTGGTTTGTAAATGCTAAATTTAGTCTTTTAGAGCCAGGAGATGAACAGTTCGAGGAATATACTAAAAATCTCTACGTAGCCGGATTGACTGTTGGAATGTCATCCTCAACATTGCTGTGCATTGGTTTAGGTGGCTGTGTAGAAAAAAAATATTTAGAAGTTTCTGAGTCTTATTATATCCTTGAAAATAAAGAATGGAAATTAAGCCCTTATATTTCTATCTTTGTCAAAACAGCGAGAACATGGATAATATCACTTTCAACATCATTAAATCCACTCCAGATAGGCATTGGGGTAGGGCTGGATGTATCACTACCTATATATGGATATAAGAAATAAAAAATGTCAGAATATTGATTATGATAGTGAAAATTATAATACAGTTATCAATCTGCTTCTAAAGCATAGATCAATACGTGAGTACGAAGATAAAGAAGTGCCCGATAATATTATTGAAACTATTACTCGAGCCGGTCAGCAGGCAGCATTCGCTTACCAGGCATATAGTGTGCTTCTTTCTCGGAAAAAAGAGAAACATCCCTTTCATGCTCCTCTCTACTTTATCATTTGTGTGGACGTTCATAAGATCGGTAAGATAATGGAAACAAGAAATTGGAAGGTTGTCATGAACGATTTTTCATGCCTGATCTGGGGATTGCAGGATGCGGCATACATGGCTCAAAACATGGTCATTGCGGCAGAGAGTCTTGGACTTGGAACCTGCTACATAGGCGCTGTTCCATACTATGCAGACAAAATCGCAGAGCAATTCAAGCTCCCTAAAAAAGTTTTTCCATTAGTTGGACTGACTGTCGGCTATCCGGCTGAAGATCCTCCAACACGACCACGGTATCCACTGGATTTCACGCTCTTTGAGAATGAATATCCCGAACTTGATGAAGATGCTGTCAATCTTGCAAAGAAAAAAATGGATGATGGCTACTTATCCCAAAATTATTATAAGAATCTGAATGCTAAAATTGGTCTTATCGGAGATAGGAAAGAAGAGTTTGATTATGAAACCTATAGCTGGACAGAGCAT
>JAVCDK010000039.1 GCA_030765865.1 Candidatus Celaenobacter antarcticus
GAACACTGCTGTTTTATTAATATAAAATCTAAACAATACTGTATGATTAATGGATGTTTTCATTATCTCAATATGATGTGTACCCTTATCAAAATGAAGGATATTCACATCACCGGTTGAGGGAATAAACTCGATATTATTTGTCAAGATAGATTTTGAAGACTTATACCCTACCTCACTAAAGGAAGCGAATACACGACCATTATCGAATACATCAAACTGATAATCGATCTTCTTGGTTGCGGGCGTATCAAATATCACGCGGCTGATGATCTTGAGATAAATCGGACCTTCCAGATCGAGAGCTATCTTATTACTTTTTGGTTCGTAATAAGTGTATTCTTTATCATTGAGCACAAGCACTTTTTCATCACTGTACACTTCCGGACTGTAAGCAATATATTCATGCTGGGATGAAAAATTGGAGGGGGAGTTATACCCAAATTTGAAGAGAATCGGTTCCAAAGAAATATTCTCTACCTTTATTGTATTCTGGCTATTTTGTAATGATATCAAAGATTTATTAAAGGTTGAAACCACTTGTCCATTCACACCCCGAGTAACGCTGCTTCTTTTGCAAGTTTTTTGAATGGTATCGTTACGAGCATTGTAAGTGAGCACATATGCATATGAGCGAGAGTCCTTTTGTTGTTCAAAGAAAATTCTCGAATAAATTTCGAGAGTATCTATATTTGACGGAGCAAGTGTAATATTTTCCTTTGAATGCAGCAAATAATAGGAATACAATTTTTGGTTATTTGAATTGTATAGCATGAACTCATCAGGTTCTTGAGTAAATTTTAGATCTGCCTGTTGAGCATAAATTATTGAGGTTGTACTTAATGCAAAAATAAATACAAGGATGAGAAATTTTTGAATATCCAATACTGAACACGGAATGTCCAACATCCAATTACTGTGATTTTTCATAAATACAACAAATCTTCTAATGTAATTATTATTCATTTTTTCTTTTTCGCTGTGTCAATGCTCTTGAAATAAAATATGTTTACCTGCTTTTTTCTAATACAAGAATCTCGTTTCCAAGCCCCAGCTTGGAAATGTGTGTTAGTTGCTAAGCTGAATATTAATGCATAATGGTTATATGCATATAACACATAATCAATAAATAGGTCCTGCAGATCGAACTTCTTTTGATTACTTTCTTTATTCTTTTCTTTCTCAGTCATTTATTTTCCTTCATCACCTGTCCCGTGAAATCTTTTTTTTATTTCACAGGGATTGGATATTCCTCGGGACATTGGATGTTTTTCCCTATTTTGCATTTTCTTCTTTAAACTGCTGTTGCCGCCTATCAAAGAATATCACGATCATAATAAGGATGACAAGAATGGCCAGTGCGATCGCAGTTACAGTAAGATTATATCGCTCTTCAAGAAACATTGCACCTGTTCCAGGTTCGGGCAAGGGCACAGGTGAGATAGGAAGGTTATATTCCTCAGCAAGTGCTCGTACATCGAGCAGATGAATGACCGGTACCCCCTTTTCTGCGAAGAGGAACATTGTCCCCTTTTTAGGGATGTTGCGTGTCAGCACACGTTTATGAAGTCCTGGGGGCAGCAGACGCCCATTCACCGCATCCCCAAGACTGGAAAGCCCACCACCAATGTTCACGTAAAGAGCAATATCACCATTATAGGTGTTTTCAAAAATTTCCATCTTGCGCTCGATATTTTTCTCGATACTTTTTTCCTGGATAAGCTCAACATTATTTCGGTCAACAGCTTCGACAATAAGGTCACGACCTGCTTTGCTCAATCCTCGTCCTAGATCTCGCCCACCGCCAATTGATGCAGCAACACTTTTATATGAAAATATGTTCTTTTCATTGAGTAAAGTTTCCATATCCAACCATGTAAAATAGGGATCTGTAGCACCAAACATGGATGCACCGACAGAGCTGATGAGCACAACATCGAGTCCGAGCACCTTTGCAGCACTCAAAACTGCAATATTAAGAGCCGGCATAGAACCGGTCACATTAACTGCTATCACATCACCTTTTTTAAGTTTTGCTTTCTGGAAAAAATCAACAATAATTGCAGAAATATTAGGATTGAGGGTGGTTAATTTTGCAGTGAGATCTCCCCTATCTGTCGTAATTAATGAATATTTTTCGCCGATAAGACCGGATTTATTCGGGTCGTTCAGTTCATCAAAAGTATAACCTTGTTTAATTCTATACTCTCTGATTGCATCGGTTGCCATTTTTGTGAGTTCTGCAGCTTGTAATTTTTCTTCATAATATTTTTCTTTTACCCAAACTCTGGAGTTATGAACCCATAAAAACAGTCCTACCGCAATAATCAAAAGTATGATAACACTGATCTTAGAATGCGCACTTGGTATATACATAGTTCCTCAATTCATTTATAGTTCTTTCTAATTTTAAATGTGCCGATATAGTGAAATAAAAGAATCTGAATTTCCAATATCGAACACGGAATGTCCAATATCCAAGTATTTAGCTGTTTCATACTCAAACGAAACTTAGACATTTATTTTCCTTCATCACCTGTCCCGTGAAATCTTCTTTTTCACAGGGATTGGATATTTTTTAATAAGTTTCATTTATCCTATTAGTTGTCCGCCGAATACAAGAATGAGAATCAGCCGTACAATAACTGCTGCCACTCCCATAACCGATATTGTCTGAATGATGCCTTGACGCTCCATGGAATTCGCGATCAAGCCGGGTATGATGTACCCGATCACACGAACGGCCTGATCACCTGGAATGTATGAAAACAGCCCTAAAGAACGAACCATCCAACCAATGATGAATCCCAAAAGAACTGATATGACCATCCTGCGGCGCCCATACATGAACATGAACATGCCAAGGAATTTCACGATGCCATAGACTGAAAAACTGATCGCCAAAGTTACTAATATTGTAAGTGGTTCATGAAGATATAACGCGATGTATCCGCACACAACAATACCACCTGCAGCAATACCGAATGCTTCCAAAAAGAAGAGACTTGTTAAAACACCTAATCCTATTGCGACTTCAAACATTTATGATTCTCCGATCTCTGATTTATTTCTAAAATAATCCACGATGATTCCGCCGTTCCCACCAATATTTCCAATGCCTATGAGCAGAATATTCTTTGTTTTTATTGTATCCAGTTTTTTCATGAACTGCTCGCCAGTCACCCATCCGAAGTTATGAACTTTCTTCATAGGGAGTTTGTTTTTCTGTGCATAAGAATAGATGTTAGCAGTTTCCTGTCCGATGAGATACAGTCCATCAAAATCTATGTTTTGGAGCATCTTGATCAACTGCCTTGAACGGAACATGCGATCTGCACGAGTGTTAAGAATAAATCCGCAAAATTTTATATCGGGATGGAGTTCTTTTACAGAGTTAATGACAAATTCCGTAGATTCGGGGTCATTTGCAGCAAATGAATGAGCAAAAAATACGTCTCTTTCATTATTATGCACATGAAAAAGAGAAGTTGCACCAATATCGGGTTTTGCCTTTTTCATTCCCTCGAGTGCGACTTCTCTTTCTACTCCACATGCTTTGCATACATCCAGAGCCAAAGAGATATTATCCTTATGCTCGATGTAAGAGAATTCTTCAAGCACTTCATCGGAAATTACTTCCGGATCGCTGAGGTAAAGCTTGGTCTGTTTTTTATCTGCGATCTCTTTCATATATGGGAACAGCTTTTTCTCGCTTGTATATGATAGTGCTTTCTCAGGTATAGTATTGCATATGGAATAGGTGACATTTTTTATACCTGGTCCCATAACATCGAGGTGGTCTAGACGAATATTGGTAATGACTCCGATATCAGATCTTACAATTTTATGTTCTGTTACCCACTGATATTCCGGCATAACAGCCATGCATTCGAGCACAAGAATTTCTGGGGAACGTTTTGCGGCAAATTTACATATCTTGACCTGCTCGCGAATATTCGGACCATGAGGGCGCTGTATGGGAATTTCATCTCCGTTTTCAAGAATAATCCTCGGTGCTGAGCCTGTTGTTTTCGCAATCGTTCTCTTTCCACCTTCACGCAGACCTGCAGCAATAAGCCGTGTTACACTGGATTTTCCACGTGTCCCGTTTACATGAATAGTGAGAGGTATCTTTTTTCTGTTTGTATAATGGGAATAGTACTCATATACTGAAAATATTATGACTGCGAATAAACCTAAAATTAATATGTACATAGATTTTTATTATGTTCAATTTTTTTTGAATATATAAACAATTACGATTACTTTTTTGTCAAAATATTTACGAATAAAGAGTAATTTTTCAGAATTTAAATTATTTATCGTGAGTTTCAATACTGGACTTCACAATCCGCCAGCTGGCTGATGGAGTTCAAAATGTAGTTTTCATATCAGGGATTCGAGCTTTATGCATTCCCAAAGAGTGAACATTTAAATATGCTTTGCATTGAACGTCCTAAAGCTTTGGGAACGAGAGAACAGGTGAGGAGTTAGGTTGCAAGATTGGAAAAATAGAGCGCAGATTAACACTGATACAAATCTAAAATTATAATTTCCTCTGTGTTCTCTGCCTGACAAGGTGCCCTGTCTGGGCATATCATAGCGAAGACTGAAGTGAAATGAATGCGGATGTTGAGTTTGCGCAAAAGTCACAAGATGCGCAAGATTGGAATCTTGCTTTACCTTTCGAACCACCTTTTCCACAATTCCTGCCCTCACTCCTCTTTACCAATTACAATTCTAAACGTTCTATAACAATTCCTAAATTGACAAAATAATAAGTTATATATAATGGATCTGTGATAATGCATATGCACGAAATTATAATTTAATATAAATTTATCCTCAAAAATATTTAGCAGGATTCATAATTAATAGACTCTTCGCAAGCTCAGAGCGACAAATTTATCAATATTGTTTCGTGAATTTTCGTGTCTTTTCGTGGTTAAATATTCCTTTGTGTTCTCTGCCTGCCGGGGCGAAGTGTAACGGAGATTGGTGGTGGTAATTTTCTTTATCCTTAATCTGTGTTCATCAGTGAAAATCCGTGAGCTATTACATCAAGGAAGTTGAATACAGATTCGTACTATCGGATAATTATTGCAATAAGCAAAAATCCGATGAGGATAACTCCACCTGCCGAAGCGATTCGTGCGTAAATATTTCTACTTTCATACGAATTGGAAAAAACTCCCAAAGCAATAGCTCCGAGTGGATTAAGTGTAAAGATGATCATCATCAAAGTAGGAATTGCTTCAAATATGATCTTAAATAAATTTGTTATGTGAGAAAGATGGAGAATAAATAAAATCCAGGAAAGCACTGCAGGAAGGAGAATTATGAAGCCAATTATGCCAAGAGTTTGAGCATTCCCTGAAGCGCGCTTCACCTTCATGTCAGATAATTCCTAATGTAGAGGTAAGTACCCATCCCCCATTCCCTGAGGGAAGCTTTATCAGCACCCAGTCATTATCGAATCTTTCTATAGAAACTTTCAGCCCGTCATGAATGGTGAAAACCTGCGGAAAATCGTCGCTGGGACCGCTGTAGGCAATAACTGTTTCATCAAGTATTACTGCAGAATCGTCAGTATAGAAATCACGGATCCTCATGACTTCTGTTACAGTTACAAGAAAAAATATAACGGCAAGAATTACGAGAAATATTTTTACGATCCGTTTAAGCACAGCACTTCTGCTCATAATAAGAAGCACGATGAAAGCCATCATTAAAATAAAAAATGTCAGAACGAATACCCCCAAAAGGTTAATCGAAAAAGCAAAGTAGACTTTGCGCAGTATTGTCTCAACAAAGGATCGCTGAATATCCTCTTTGTCTTTGATGCTTGCCAGCAGCATTGCGATGTTCTCATTGAGCTCTTTATTCATAGGTTCGAACTTAGCTGCTTTTTCATAATAGAGTCGTGCATTGCCAAGATCGTTGAGTTTGAAATAAGTATTACCCAGATTATAGAATAATTCGAAATTTTTAACTCCTTCATTAGCAACCTTCATATATTCTTCTTCGGCTTTTTGGTAATTCTGTTCCTGAAACGCATTATTTGCAACGGTGAGGTCATATTCCTTTGCACAAAGCAATAAAGGGATAAGAAGTAAAATGCTTAAAATAAATATATTTTTCTTCATCGTTTTTTCCTAAATTTTGTCTTTGAAAGGTTTTGTAGGATGGTATTCAATTCATTATATTTTTCTTCAAGCTCTTCATGAGAGAACTTGGTACCTCCAAAACGTGCACTGTCTGTCATTTTCAGAAAATCAATGATTTTATCAACATCTATTTGAGGTAATTTGTTTTTATTAAATTGTGAAGAAATATCCTGAATTGTAGATGCACCTGCAGAGATATTACATTTATTTGCAATAAAATTCTTCAAAGCATTAGCCGCTGCAACAATAAAACCTGAAACATCATTATTTTTCAGTGCTGCTTGAACTTCATCCAGATCTTTTTGTAGCTTTTTATTGGAAATTCGCGCTCTATAATAAGCTTTATCCTGCAACAATTTCTCACGTTCCTTTTTTATGATCAGTGCAGCGACAATACTCAATAATGACAACACAATAAATATCCAGAACCATGCTTGTTTGACGATGAGCACATAGTCGGATATAATGTTTTTTGTAATGATGAAGTGAATATCCAAACCCTGAATATCAATATCATGGGGACGAATATAGGAAAGCGATCCCGGAACTATTTTTCCCCTCTCAATATTCAGAGAAAGGGAGCGCGTATTGATGGTTTTATATGTTTCTGAACGTGGTTCAAAATAAGTGAAGGATATTGCGGGTAGGTTATAGGTGCCCGGCTCTTCAGGTATAAGAATATATTTGATCACTTTTTTACCGGAAATATTATCAGGTTGATAGAGATCATCACTTTCTTCGGGTGGAAAAGTATCAATATTCGGAATAACCGGCATGGTTGGAGGGTCAAACATACGGATATTACCGGACCCGGCAATAGTAAGTGTGAGAGTGACCGATTCACCGGTTTTTACCTTTGATGAGCTAAGCTCTGATTTTATATCGAACTGTCCAACAGCTCCTGAGAAATTATCCGGTTGTCCCGCAACAGGAATAGATTTGATCTTTATCGTTGAAGTATTCGATTGAATATAAACTCTCTTTGTTGTACCGAAATCAAAGAAACTTTTTGCAGGAACTTCATAAGCACAAAGCAACTCCATTTTATCCAGATTGAATGTGTTTGCATAGGTCGGGAAAAGTGTGTAATCGCTTATATGATATGCATAATACCGTATTCCGCTTATCACTTCGAGAGTATGTGTAATATTTTTTGTCTGAAAGGTCTCTTCTTTTACGAAACCGGCAAATTCCGGCATTTTTTCTGCATTCAGCCCAACCAATCCTTTGTTGCTGTAAAGTATATATTTGACCGTGAAGGGTTCTCCAATAAAAACCTCAGATTTACTTGGTGTTGCCTGAAGGAAAATCTGGATGGTATTAGAAGTATTTTTATCCAGCTTTTGAGTATTCTTTCTTGTTTGCTGAATATTGCTGTTTGTTTCGACAACAGTCACATTTATAGTTTTTGAGCGAAAGGTTTTATTCTTGAATTTTGTATATATTGGTGGGATAGTAAAGCTGCCAGTTTTCAGGGGACGTAAGGAATAGGTAAAACTCTGTGTGACTGACCTTGTCATTTCATTATTGATAATTTCAATTGAAGTAGAACTTGAGGAAGATTGTCCAACTATCTGGAATCCTGTGAGTTGCGGAATCTCTGGCTCGGCATCGATTTGTTCTTCAGATTTGATCTCAACAGTTAAATTCAGAAGCTCATTTAGAGAAACCGTATTCTTATCGACATAGGATGTAACAGAAATATTATCCGCGAAACACATTGAAGTGAGCGTCAATATAAGAAGAGAAAATAACAATATATTCTTTATCATACTACCAGTTCTTATCCACTTTTTTAACCTGACCCTGCTGAAGTAATTTCTTCATTCTTTCTTGTTGATTATCATCTTCAGCACGTTGCATCGCGTCAAGAATTCTTTCTGCCTGCTTCTTCTCTTCTTCGGTTGGTTGAACTTGATTTTGCTGCTGTTGTTCGTTCTGCTGCTCCTGATTCTCCTGTTGCTGTTGCTGATCTTGCTGTTGTTGTTCTTCCTGATCCTGTTTCTGCTCGTCCTGATTTTGCTGCTGTTTATCCTGCTTCTCTTGATCCTGATCCTTCTTATCCTGCTGATCCTGATCTTGATTTTGTTGTTGCTGCTGTTGCTCCTGCTGTTGCTGAAGATACTGCCGTGTCAGTTCATAATTATATTTTGTATCAGCATCTTTCGGGTTTTCAATGAGCGAATCACGATAATATTCAATTGCTTTCTTATAATCCTTATTTTGAAAATATGAATCACCAATATTATACAGGACTTTGGCTTTGTTAACACCCTCATTCTTCAAACTGGCTTTATACTCGGCAATTGCTTCATCGTACTTTTCGTTCTTATAATGAGTATTTGCAAGATTATAATGGATTTTTCCGTCTTCGGGATATTCAATACTATTCTGCTTGAAAAGTTCTTCAGCTTTGGCAAAATCTTCTTTTTGATATGCCTTCTTCGCATTTCTGTTTTTCAGGACTTTCTCATAGTTCAATGCAAGGCAGTTTTGTGCGAGCACCGCCATCAATAAAACAAGAATAAAATAAAATTTTCTCATTATCTTATTTTCCTTTCCCATAATATAAACTCGATCAGTAATAAAAACAAGGCAAATAAGACAAAAAACTGATATTGCTCTTTATATTCTGAGTATCTTCGTTCAGCGATCTTCTCTTTTTCCAGCAAGCTTATATCATTAAGAATATCTCTAATTTCCTGCTGCCCGGTAGAAACCTGGAAGAAAAGTCCGTTTGCCTCTTTTGCGATCCAGCTTAAATTTGAGAAATCCAATTTTGTAAGTACAATATTGCCCTCTCTATCTTTTAGATACTCTTTTTCCCCTGTTTGAGGATTAACGAGTGGAATGGGTGCTCCTTTTTGCGTACCGATTCCCAATGTATAAATGATGACATTATTTTCCTTTGCCGTTTTCACTGCTTCTTTGAAATCACCCTGTAGATTTTCTCCATCTGTAATCAAGACCATGACACGATTCTGAGTACCCTCAGTAAAAAGTGTATTTGCCTTTTCTATAGCACTGGCAATATCCGTTCCATCTTCAGGAACAAGTCCTACGTCAACGATAGAAGCGAACATCTTTAAAGCTGAATAATCAGATGTTATCGGACACTGAACAAAAGCATCACCGGCAAATATAATAAGCCCTACCCTGTCTCCTGTGAGCATGTCGAGAAAAGTCATAAATGAATTCTCCGCTCTTTGGATTCGGTTTGGAGCCAGATCTTCTGCAAGCATGCTTGTGGATACATCGATCGCAACAACGATATCCAGTCCTTTTTCTTCGAGTATCTGTAATTTTTTTCCCCACTGCGGACGTGCTGCTGCAATGATGAGCAAGACAATAATCACAACCCACAGAATGCTTTTAAGAATTCTTGAAAAAGTGGATAAATTTGTGATAAGTTTCTTTTGAAGCTCCAGGCTGCTGAATTCGGAAAATACTTTTTTTCTTCTTTTTGTCGAAAAATACATAAAAAGTATAAGAATAGGCACTAGAAGTAATAATAACAAAATTTCAGGATTTCCGAATCGCATTTATGGTATCCTCTTTAAAATAAATCGGGAATACAAAATTTCAAGCACCAGCAGAAACAGTGCTGCATAGATAAAATAATAGAACAAATCGTAATATCTATAATGCACTTTTTCCGTGATCTCTGTTTTTTCCATTTTATCGATGTGCTGCATAATTTCTTTCAACTGCTCGGGATTCTGTGCACGTGAAGCTTTTTCCGTACCGCATATTTCAGCGATTTTGTTCAAGGTGTTCATATCAATATCAAGCTGCTGAGATACATACTGCCGTCCATATATCGGATGATCAACCGGAATCTGAGACATACCTTCCTTGCCTACTCCGATAGGATATATCTTTATACCGAGGTCATTTGCAAGAGTCGCAGCAGTAATGGGATCGATTTCTCCTGAATTGTTTCTGCCATCAGTGAGCAGAATTATCACTTTGCTCTTTGCTTTAGAATCACGCAGACGATTTATTGATGTGGCAATTCCCATGCCTATTGCTGTTCCGTCCTCGATCATACCTGTTTTGATCTGCTCAAGCAGCTCGATCAATATTTTATGATCGATCGTAAGTGGGCACTGTGTGTAGCTCTTGCCACCAAAAATGACGAGTCCGATCCTATCTGTCGGACGGGATTCAATGAATTTCTTCGCTTCTTCCTTCGCTACAAAAAGCCGGTTGTTGGGCTGAAAATCGATCGCGCGCATACTTGTAGAAACATCCATAGCAAGGATAATATCTACCCCCTTGCCCTTTACGCGGGTAAACCGTTCGGGTATAACCGGTCTTGCAAGTGCGATCACACAAGCAATAAATATTAATAGATGAAAGATGTAGCGAAAATAATAAAGAATCTGCGTTCTGCTTGAAATAAATTGTTTTAAGAGCTGTATGTTTGAATAGAGAACTGTCGGTTTCTTTCTGCTTTTAATAAAAATTTCATAAATTACCAGAAGAGGTATTAAAATTAACAACCAGAAAAAGGCAGGTTTAAGAAATTCAATTCTCATCTTTTTCCTTTTCCATTTCATTCTCTTTTGTAGCAAGAATTACATCGACAAGTTCATTAAGAATTTTTTCAGCGTCTTGAATTGGAGGTATATATTTTGCGAATTTCACACGATCACATTCCTGAAGAATGGTATTTGTTTCCATTCTTTTTTTAACATTCAGATCCTTGAGAGATTGGCGAATCTCAAATCCGGTCATTTCAAGGAATAGTTTATTATACCTATTTTCAAGATACTCTCTGCATATCCACGAAACCTCGACATAATAGCGCTTTATATTACCTCTTTTAATGTAATCCTGTAACTTTAACTGCTCAATTCTTTTCAAAGCGATCATGTGTGCAGGCAGTATTTTCTTTTTCTTTTCAGGAATGAGAGCTAAACCTTTTTTGCTTCGTGTGATAAGTACAATAACAAATATTATTATTGCAATTATCAAAAGCGGAAGCGCAATATCCCAGAACCCAAGATATAATGAAACGGGTGGTTTAATATCTTTGAGAGCAACACTGTCTGCAGGTAATATTGAGTTAACCATAACTTGAAGAGAGTCGGAATAAACGCTCGCAGAGTCCTCAGATGATGTGATGATAAATTCCTGTGGAGGGACAGTTTGCAATCCTGTATCAAAAAAAGCTGAAGTAAATTGGAAATCTGTTTTAATGTCATCAGATACCTGTATCAAATTCGATGAAAATGAAATAATGATGAATATTTCTGATGGTTCCTGTTGAATGTAATGAACACTGCTTTCATCTTCATGCAGGATTGATACATTAAAAAATATTCGGTCCCCGACCTGTAGGTGTTCGAGATCGGTTTTCATCGTATCTATTTTTGTATCTATAGTATAACCAAATGCAAGGCAGTTAAAAAGTAGAATGATTCCTACAACAATGATTATCTTCTTCATCGATACCTTTTTGCTCTCCTTTTGAAAAATTTCACTATATCTTCAATATAATCAGTATCTGTGCGAATATCGACCAAATCGATCTTTAACTTTTTCAAGAGCTCTGGAAAGGATTGGATGGTTTTTGCAATATGCTCTTCATATCTTTTTCGAAGCTGAGTATCATCCGAGTTTATTATGACTTCTTTCCCAGTCTCAGCATCCTGAAAAGTGATGAATCCTACTTTCGGAAGATTATATTCTTTGGGATCGAGAATGCGGATTGCTACGACATCATGCTTTTGCGCAACGATCTGTAATGTCTTTTGATAGTCAACATCGAAGAAATCTGAAATGACAAATATAATACTTCGTTTCTTTGACATCTTGTAGTAATATTCGAGAGCAACCTTCAGACTTGTTTTATTGTGAACCGGTTTGTAATAAAGAATTTCTCGCACAATTCTCAGAACTGAGTTCTTCCCCTTTTTAGGCGGGATATATTTTTCTACCTCATCAGAGAAAAGAAGCAATCCCACTTTATCATTATTTTTTGTTGCGGAGAATGCAAGGATCGCACCAACTTCAGCAGCGATTTCCCTTTTCAGTTTGTGGAATGTTCCAAAAAAACCTGATCTGCTCACATCAATCATGAGCATGACCGTGAGTTCGCGTGTCTCCTCGAATTTCTTTATAAAGGGATGTCCCATACGGGCAGATACATTCCAGTCAATAAGTTTGACATTGTCTCCGGGCTGGTATGCTCGCACTTCGGAAAACTCGAGTCCCTGTCCTTTGAACACACTGTGATACTCACCGGAGAACATGTCATTTACAATGCTTTTGGTGGATATCTCTATTCGCTTAATCTGCTGGAGAATCTCTTTTGGGATCATAAGCTACATATTAATTTGATTAGTCATTTAATTTCTCAAATATTTGTACCGAACACCTTCATGGGTAAAAAACCCTGACTAATAACTGGTTTATTTACAGGAATATATAAAAAATTTTGATTAAAAATATTCTTCATTTTCTCTGTGCTCTCTGTGTCCTCTGTGGTTATATATCTTTTGGCTTCGCTTCATCCGGTTTATGGAATTTCAATCTCATCGAAAATTCTATCAACAATATCTTCGGGATTTACGTTTTCTGCTTCAGCTTCGTAGGTCATGATGATGCGATGACGCAGCACATCTTTGCCGATCTCCTTAATATCTTCGGGGGATACATAACCGCGTTGATCGAGAAGAGCATTTGCTTTTGCCGCACGCACGAGATAGATCGAAGCACGAGGTGATGCACCGAATTCAATAAATTCACTGATGTCTTTCAAACCATATTCCTCAGGTGTTCGGGTCGAAAATACTATATTCAGGACATACTCTTTGATCTTTTCATCCACATAGATATCATTCACCAAAGCCCTGGTATCGAGCACATCTTTGGGTTTGATGACCTTATTGACTTTAATCGGTTTATTGTCGCACATCCTGTTGATGATCTCACGTTCCTCATCCTTTTTCGGATAGGTCACCTTCAGTTTCAGCATGAACCTGTCGACCTGTGCTTCCGGAAGCGGATATGTACCTTCCTGTTCGATGGGATTCTGTGTTGCAAGTACGAGGAACGGTTCATCGAGTTTGTAGGATTTCTCACCAATGGTTACCTGACGCTCCTGCATTGCTTCGAGGAGAGCGCTTTGCACTTTGGAAGGAGCTCTGTTTATCTCATCGGCAAGAATGATATTCGAAAAAATAGGACCTTTTTTCGGTGTGAAAGTCCCCTCTTTTTGATTAAAGATAAGCGTTCCAATAAGGTCGGCTGGAAGAAGGTCGGGAGTGAATTGTATGCGATTGAAAGCAACACTTATCACATCAGCCAGAGTGCTCACAGAAAGTGTTTTTGCGAGTCCCGGAACACCTTCGAGTAGTACATGTCCGTCTGCAAAAAGACCGATAAGTAAACGCCGTATCATATATTCCTGACCGACAATGACCTTTCCTATCTCAGTGAAAATAGACTGAACAAATTCTGTTTTTTCAATTACTCTTTGATTGATCTCTTGTATATTCATTATGACTCCATTTATTTTCTATTAATCGACTAACACGCCTTTTCGTATTTTTTTGAGAATGTCTTCACGCTGCTGGTACAAATGAGTCTGTATATTGTGAAGAAATGATTCGAGTACTTCGTAGGAAATCTTCCTTCTCTTCATACGTGTTGTTTGCTGCTGCAATATGTAAATGCCATCAATATTAGAACTCGATACATCAACATGAAAATCGTGGTTCACCACTTCACAAATAATGAAACTCAGGCATTTAGGAAAGAGGGATTTCACTCTTCTTACCTGATTCTGATTAGAAATCACAAACCAGTCATCAAGTACCATCGCAGTTTCTGTAATAATAATAGGAAGCATCATATCGAGTTCGACATAACTTTTTCGCCCATGAACACGATACTTGATCTGCAGATTTTTACCTACAACCATTCGCATTTTCTGTTCTGAAAGATTAAGCAAATTTTCTTTTTTAAAATTTTCCAGCTTTTCGTATTCGAATTTCAGATTCAAAGGAACATCAGCCCGACCAAAATGTAGACCCATTTCCTCAATTATTTTCAGGTCTTTCATCACGTAGTATAGAAATTCTGAAAAAGCAGTTTCAAACAACTTCCTTTGCTTGAGAAAAGTATTCTCTTCTCTGAACTTTTTTGTAAACAGAAATTCGCGATATTCCGAATACAGATAGATCTTCTTTCTCAAATCCTCATGACTATTCGAAGTGATCTCAAGGTTAGCTGCTTTCCACTTTTTATATTGAATTGTCATTTCATTAAGATACATCTTTCTTAATGCATCTTTATCAGTTTCCAGCAATTCTTTAATAGTATCACCGTGTCGGAATGTAATCATAGAAACCTTCTTTATTTTCTTAATTCCTCAAAGATCGGGAATTGTGCACAGAGTGCCTGTACATCTTCTTTTATTTTTGATAACTGATCTTCATTGTCATAGTTGTTATATACTTTTCTGATAAAGTCTGCAACGATATCCATTTCAGCTTCTTTCATACCTCTTGTGGTCACTGCCGGTGTACCAAGACGAATTCCGGATGCAACAAACGGAGGACGTGAATCAAAGGGAACAGTATTCTTATTCGCTGTAATACCAGCCTTATCGAGAGATCCTTCCATCTTCTTACCTGATGGTCCGCCTTCTTCTTCCGAGCCGAGATCAAGAAGCATGAGATGAGTATCAGTACCATCAGAAACCAGATTGAATCCCCTATTCATAAGACCATTTGCAAGAGCTTGTGCATTTGCGAGTATTTGCTTTTGATAGTCAACAAAATCTTCTGCCAACGCTTCTTTGAATGCGACAGCTTTCGCTGCAATGATATGTTCCAGAGGACCACCCTGAATGCCGGGGAACACCCATTTATCGAGCTCCTGTGCATATTTTTCTTTACAGAGTATCATACCACCCCTTGGACCTCGGAGGGTTTTGTGAGTGGTTGTTGTAACGATATCGGCATACGGAACAGGATTGGGATGAAGACCTGTTGCGATCAAGCCGGCAATATGAGCCATATCAACAACGAGCGGTGCTCCGACTTCATCAGCGATCTGCCTGAACTTTTCAAAATCAATTGTGCGAGGATAAGCGCTTGCTCCTGCCAGTATCATATCAGGTTTGCATTCAAGTGCTTTTGTGCGGATCTCGTCATAATTAAATTGCTCGGTTTCTTTATTCACACCATAGGGTACAATATTAAAGAGTTTACCCGAAAAACTAAGTGGATGCCCATGCGTCAAATGTCCACCGTGTGTGAGCTCCAGGCTGAGAATCGTATCACCTGGTTTCACAAGTGTAAAATAGGCAGCCATATTTGCCTGAGAACCGGAATGCGGCTGCACATTTACATGCTCAGCGCCAAAAAGTTTCTTGGCTCTTTCAATTGCAAGACGTTCGACGTCATCGACAAACTCGCATCCGCCATAATATCTGCCATACAATCTGTACAACAATTCACCGGTTTTGCGGCTGTATCTATATGGATATCCTTCTGCATACTTATTCGTGAGGACAGAGCCGGCAGCTTCCATCACTGCTTCAGATACAATGTTTTCCGAAGCTATTAGTTCAAGGTTATGATACTGCCTTTCGACTTCTTTCATTATTGCTTCATAAATTTCAGGATCAACTTTTTTTATTTCATCATAATTTAACATTATTCCTCCGTTATTATGATTTTTGAAAATGGTTTATCGTGTTTAAATTATGTATTTTGAATATGAGAATTACTAAGAACTTATCGGCGTTCCTCGTATTTTTTTATTTTATTTATGCGTCTTTGATGACGACCACCATCAAATTTTGTGTTGAGCCACGTGTCAACTATTTTCTTCGCTTCGTCAAAAGAAATGAACCTTCCGGGAAGCACAAGTATGTTTGCATCATTATGCTGTCGGGATAGTTTGGCAATGGTTTCTGATGTGCAAAGTGCAGCGCGTACGCCTTTTACTTTATTCGCCACAATGCTCATTCCAATGCCGCTTCCGCAAATGAGAATTCCTCTATTGCATTCCCCTTTTGCTACTGCTTCTGCTGCGACAAAACCAATATCCGGGTAATCCGTTGATTGAGGAGAGTCTGTTCCGAAATCAACCACCTCGAAATCTTTAAGATAGGATATCAATTCTTGTTTCAATTTATATCCTGCGTGGTCGGAAGCCAGTGCGATCCTCATCGAATTTTCTCTATATCAATATTATTCATTAACTCGGCATCTGCTCTAAGGCAGGCAAAGGCAATAGAATACAACTTATTGCTCATCGAGTCGCTGCGGGATGAAAGTGTGGTAGGAATTTTAGTTCCCACAATTGCTGTAGCCATCTGCGCATGAGCAAAATGGGTGAGTGATTTATAGAAAACGTTTGCCACTTCCAGGAATGGGAATACCAGGCAATCAGCATTTCCCTGCACACAGCTGGAAACACCTTTGTAGCGCAAACTTTCCGGATCGATTGAAAGGTCGATGGAAAGCGGGCCATCCACATCGGCATTTTTAATCTGCTGGCGGTCTGCCATCTTGGATATAAAAGCGGCATCGATAGCTGTAGGAATCTTGGGATTGAGTTTTTCCGAGAAGGAAATTATAGAAACCTTGGGTCGTTTCACACCGATTTTACGGGCGGTTTCGATCACATAATTGGTCATGGCAATTTTTTGATCGATATTGGGGCGGGGTATGAAAGCAGCATCTGCGAAGATGAGCAGTTTGTGGTAGTCGGGAATTTCTGCGATGGAAACTGAAGTGAGTATGGCATCCGGGATCATCAGTCCATATTCCTTATCCAGCATGCACTTCAGAAATTTATCCGATGAGATCAATCCCTTCATCATAACATCACCATTGCCTTCACTTAAAAGCTGCATCGTTGTGTGACCGGCTGCAATTTCATCTGGTTCATGCACGATGGTGTAGATGCTGGAATCGATATCGTGATCTGCACAGATTTTTTTTATCACTTTTTCATCACCGATCAGGGTGAATTCTGCAATTTTTAAATCTATCGCACGCTTGGTTGCCAGGATGGTTGTTTCGTCCTGACCATAGGCAACCACGACTCTTTTCTTGGGAATTTTCTGGGCAAGTTCAATCAATTTCGATAATTTTTTTATCGCCATTTTTTCTCCGTAATTTTCTTTTGGGAAAAAAAAGAAGAAATAAACGTGTCAAGAAAATGAATATTATTCTGTAGTATTATTAAGACCTTCTAATTTCTCAAGATTAAGTTTCTTAACCATTTCATTGCGAAGCTTGAATTTTTGGATTTTTCCTGATGCAGTCATCGGATAGTTATTAACGAACACAACGTAATAGGGCTGTTTATGACGTGCAATGTTCTGCATGCAGAAATCTTTAATCTCTTCCTCTGTTGCGGTTTCACCATCTTTTAGCTTGATTGCTGCTAAAACCTGTTCTCCATATTTTTGATCAGGCACTCCGACAACCTGAACATCGCTGATTTTTGGATGCGTATAGAGGAATTCTTCGATCTCGCGAGGATAAACATTCTCACCGCCACGTATAATCATGTCTTTGATACGGCCTGTAATTTTAAGATATCCATCTTCATCCATAACGCCAAGATCACCGGAATGTAGCCAGCCTTTTCTTATTGCTGCTTCATTTTCCTTTTCCGCCTTGTAATAACCTTTCATCACACATTCACCTGCCATAATGACCTCGCCCTGTTCACCAGGTTTGCAATCCAATCCGGTTTCCAGATTAACAATTCTCATTTTCATTGGGGGTAAAACTCTTCCTACCGTTGTTGTACGATGCTCAACATCATCATCAACAGATGTCATTGTAATAACAGGAGAGTTTTCAGTTAAGCCATAGGCAATAGTGATCTGTGAGCAATGCATGTCGTTAATAACTTTGTTCATAATTTTAACAGGACATGGTGAACCGGCCATAATACCGGTACGAAGTGATTTTATGTCATATTTATCTCTATTTTCGAGACCAAGCTCGGCAATAAACATCGTAGGCACACCGTGTAAAACGGTACATTTTTCATCACTGACAAGTTTCAGTACTTCTTCAGCATTAAACGTAACTATCGGTAGCATAGTAGTACCATGTGTAACAGCAGTAAGTATTCCCAGGACACAGCCGAAGCAGTGAAAGAACGGGACAGGGATGCACATACGGTCTTTTTCAGATAGCTTCATCTGGTTGGCGATAAGATAAGCATTATTTGCAATATTATGATGTGTCAGCATAACACCCTTCGGGAATCCAGTAGTACC
>JAVCDK010000118.1 GCA_030765865.1 Candidatus Celaenobacter antarcticus
TCAAAACGTCCTCGATAATTTTTACAAAACTCTCTTTAGGAAGAGCACCCATCGCCATCTGCGGTTGTTCTCCAACCGGAATAAACAGAATTGAGGGAATACTTTGAATCCCGAACATGCCTGCAAGTTGCTGCTCGGCATCAGTATCAACTTTATAGATGATCACTTTGCCGTTATACTCATTTGCTAGTTCTTCCATAATAGGAGCAACTTGTTTACATGGTCCGCACCAATCAGCATAGAAATCAATAATTGCAGGAATCTCACCTTTATAATTCCATTTCTCATTATTTTCAAAGTCGAAAACCTTTTCTTTGAATGTTTCCAAAGTTAAGTGTTCCGGCTTTATCTTTACTTCTTCCGCTATTAATGGCACCAGCAACATCAAAGCTAATAATAATAAAACTATTTTTTTCATTTTTCTCCTAAATTTTAAACCACGAAATTCACGAAAAAAAACGAAAAGGAGTTTTAAGAAAAAATATTCTTTTAAACGTTATTTTATTAATTTCGCGCCTGCCTCAGCGTATCCGCCAGCTGGCGGAGAAGATTGGTATTTCGTGCGTTTCGTAGTTCCACATTTTTCTCTTTCGGGAAATTTTCAATTTCCTCAATAATCTAATTCACATTAAGGACATCTTCTATAGTTTTCTTGAAAGTTTCTTTTGGAAGCGCTCCCATCGCCATCTGCGGCTGTGCATCTTTAGGGACGAATAATATAGAGGGAATACTTTGAATTCCAAATATTGATGCAAGTTCACGCTGTTCTTCAGTATTTACTTTATAGATATCTAACTTGCCTTCATATTCCTGGGCAAGCTCTTCCAAAATGGGTGCAACCATTTTGCACGGTCCGCACCAATCCGCATAAAAATCTATAATTGCAGGTTTGTCACCTTCAAATTTCCATTCTTTGTTTTTTTCATAGTCAAAAACCTTTTCTTTAAAAGTTCCCAGTGTTAAGTGTTCCATTTTTTCCTTTATCGCAGCTTAGTCCCGATTCTTGGAACGAAGTCGGATTTATTTTTTTTTATTGATAATAAACATAATTAATTATTTCTTAATGTCAAATAAATAAACTTCCAAAATTGAGAACTTAAAATAGAGCTATTGACGAACTGCCCTTTCAAACATTTTATCTTTAATTTTCTTAGTTTTTCTTCGTATCTTAGAGGTTACTATTCGTGAGAAATAGCTTGAACAGGACAATTATCTTCTGCTTCTAATGCACCTTCTTGAAATTCTTCTGGGACTGGATCCAACTTCACTTGAGATTTATTATCAACTAATTCAAATACTTCCGGACATTTAGCTTCACATGCTCCGCAGCCAATACATAATTCTATATCTACTTTAAATTTAATACTTGCCCAATTAAATTTCATTTCTAATAAAAAAAACTTATGAAATTTTATTTCTTGACACAAAAAAAATAAATAAATTAATTGTTAATTAATGAAAGCGGAAAGTAATGGTTATGAAAATTCATACTTATGCCAGTAATTATAAACTTGGTAAAATTAAAAATCCTTCTGACAGGATTTTTATAGATAATAATAAACATACAAAAGGTGTAGATAATAAACTTTTAATTTTTTCATCATAAATATATATGGTAATTTTAGGTAGAAGTTAAATGGAAAATGCAGATAAAATAAATAAATCGACTATTAGAAAAATAATCATTTGTGAAATAAATAAACCTTATATAAATGTAAGGGTTTTTTGAGTGAACTCACAAATAGAAAAAACCAATTAAGGAGATTTTAATGAATGTTATGCATCATCAGGAATCCTCAATATACTCTGAAATAGGTGTTATTGAAATTCCTTTTAATTGCTTATCACTTACTACGGGATATAGCGTAGCATACCCTGACTTAAATCCAGAATTGATTATCATAATAAATAAGGAGAAAAAAAATGTTACCCCCACACCCTCATCAAAGACCACCAGAGTGGATTGTTAGTGAAGAAAAAACACGTAGTATTAAAGAAATCGGAGAAATAATTTCTCAGATTGGGCAAAAACTTGAGGATAAATTAGAAGTTAGTTTAAGCGGTCACAAGGTAAAACCTGCTTCGAATTCAACTTTCATTCTACGTTATGAAAGAACTCCTCATAATGATTTCGTATTAAAGATTGAAGTCAAATGGCCAGCAGAGCATCAAGGCAATGTATCTAATTCTGATACAATTGTAATAGAATAACAAACTAAAGTAAAAAACTGGAAAACCGTAAAGATTAACTTTTTTTAAGTAATTCAAAATGAATTCTTGATTTATAAAGGTATTATGTTGTCTTTAAATTATGAAAAAACATAAGAAGTAACTTATAACACGATATATTAATCATATACCAGCAGTTTTTATATAAGTTCCTAAGCGTTTTTTAAATTCAGTTTAGAAAAAAGTATTTTATGACTGATATGAAAAAAAAAGATGATAATTATTCATTTAATGACCAAATAAGAAAAATTCATTCTCTTTTATCGCGTAATGGTTTAGATTGGGAGGATATTAAGACTTTATTTAGTATTTATTGGGGTAAAAAAAATAAAGAAAAACTTGTTGATACTTTAGAAGCAGGTAGACACATAATAGTAGAAAAAAAAATACCCGAAAACAAAAATGCTTTTAAGAAATTTTGTCTTTGCCTAAATGATATTTTCGATGCCAACATTGATATTTCCGTATTTTCAAATAATTGGATACGAATAAAAAAGTTGATTTGGGAAATTGTATTGGCTATAATGTCATTGTTTGTTGTATTCAATGTAATTGGTGGTCTTGTTTTAGGTCATTCATCATTTGTTAAAGATCCAATTGCTTCTATATTTATATTAATTTCACTAATTTTGATATTAGCTTTTTTTGAAGGTCTTCAGATAAGCATTACCACATTGAGATTAAAAAGTTTGGATAGTAAAAGTTCCAAATTCCCTATAGCATTTAATCTCCATAAAAAAATAAAAAAAGATAATGAAAGCAAAAAATTTTTAGCTGGTAGGCAACTTGTTGTTATAGTTGTAGTATTCTTCACAGCTCAACTAACAAGTTTTCCGAATCTCAATACAATTCCTTTTACAGATTTTGTATTACCAAAATTGTTTGTATCACTGTTTTTTAAACTAGGTATATTTGGTGCTTTCTTGGTCTTATGGACTGGGCAATTATTTCCTCAATTCATTGCAAATAAATACCCATCGTGGTTTATGAATTTATCTTTGAATAATCTTACATTAAATATTTCATTTTGTATAGAACGAATTGGGTTAACTAAGCCTGCTGATTGGTTAGCTAAATTAACTGATAGACTACCACTTCTTAATAAACGCAACGAAGATTTACCAATATCAAATGAAGAAAAATATCGTCAAGAAGTTGAAGATGTTAAAGGATATGGCTTAGTTTCACATAAAAAGATATTAGAAATTAGATCAACAGGTATTGAGTTAATCTACCAAGGAACTTACTCATTTTATCAAAATGACTTTAGTGCTATTCTAGATGATAATTTGATTATTAAGGGTGCTGCAAAAACCTGGCGGAATGAGGACAAGATAATCCGCAGAGAAAAGGAAAATGCTAATACGGAGTTTTCATCTCTATCTGAACAAGAGCAGGTAATACATATTGAAGAAGATACAGACCCCATTCCAATTTCTGACGAATATAAAAAATTTGAAACTGTATTACGACCAAAAATAGGTGACTTTGAGAAAGGTGATGTGTTATTGCATAGACAAAAGATTAGTTTCAATTTTGCCAATGGCGAAGCTATGGATCAAATTTTTGTATCAAGACCCACTAAATTCATAGTTTTTCGAATAATAATTTATGATAATCCGTATTCGATAGATAAATTGAAAATTCGAATAACCAGAAAGGACGAATCCGTTTCTCAGCAAGAATCAAGAATTTCGAAAAACATAAGTATAGGAATCGAAAAAAATGATAAAGGTTATTGGTTTGGTGAATTTATTGAATTTTATCCACAAGTAAATTCACTTTACGAGTTCAATTGGCAAGTACGATATAATACATAATTAAACAACTGAAATGAATGGTCTAAAAAGTCAAAATAAGTCTAATCTGGGTAATAAATTATATAGAATTCGATTTATTCTATTATGGCTTTTTTTTATCGTTGTGGGAATTATTCTCATAATAGGTTTTGAGGACTTATTTACAAACCTGAAACTACATAGAAAAGAGTTTGGCATTGCAATACTAACAGCGGGTTCAATTGCAATGGCTATAGATTTTTTTACGAGAAAACAATTTCAATATCTTTTAAATAGAGAATTATCAAATTCTATAGAAAGTTCGAGCTTGACTTCAAAACTTGATGTTTTAATGTCATTTGTGCAATTAAGTGAGAATATGAAGAAGCTCGGCGTAAACAATATATTTCCAAATAGAGAATTTAACATTCTTGATTTATTGAGAAATGCTGAACCAAAAACTGAAATTTGTCTATGTGGAATATGCCTTAGTGATTTTGTTGATAATGCTGCACAAGAAGTTATAAAATTAAAATTAAGTCAGGAATGCAAAATCAAAATCTTATTACTAGATCCTAATTCTGAATCTTTAAGAGAGCGAGCTTATGACGAAGAAAGAGAGGAAATTGACTTGAGGACTGTTGTTTCAAACATAAATGAACTTCATAAAAATTTTGCAAATTCTAACAAGTCATCTCCCAATCCAAGCATTGAAATAAGATACTATTATTCATATCCGAAATGTTTCCTTATTATAACTGATAAATCTGTGATTGTTGGAAATTATCTGTTGGGGGGCTTAGGTAAAAAACAACCACATATTGCTTTGGACAGAAATATTTTTGGCATTAGTGATACTTTCATTAAGCATTTCGAAACACTTTGGCTCAATTCTAAACCAATAACTTAATGAGTAATGAAAATATTTCCACCATACTTTATCTAATCTACAGACATCTCATAATCTTTCTGTATTGATAATTGTGATTAAATTTTAAACGAAATATTCATTAAACAAGTTATTAACGATTTCACAGTTCAACTATGAAACTTGTTGTAACATTTTCATTAAAAAAGTTTAAAAGTTACCTATACATTTATTCTTTTCCTATTCCTTTGTGTCTTTGTGCCTTGGTGGTTATCTATTTTCCTTAAATCATATCCTTAATATCATCTTCAACATTTGTAATGCCGGCGATATCGAATTTCTCGACCAGAACTTTGGTTACATTTGGAGAAAGGAACGCAGGAAGCGTCGGTCCGAGATGGATGTTCTTCACACCAAGATATAAGAGAGCCAACAACACGGTTACCGCTTTTTGCTCATACCATGCAATATTGTAGATAATTGGAAGATCGTTGATGTCATCAAGCCCAAAAACTTCTTTCAATTTCAAAGCAATCACTGCAAGAGAATAGCTGTCATTGCACTGCCCCGCATCGAGTACGCGTGGAATTCCATCAATATCACCAAGGTCGAGTTTATTATAGCGATACTTTGCACAACCGGCGGTGAGGATAATGGTATCTTTAGGAAGTGCTTGGGCAAAATCAGTATAATAATTTCTTCCTTTCTGACGTCCATCACAACCAGCCATCACCACGAATTTCTTGATAGCACCTGATTTTACAGCATCAACAATTTTATCTGCCAGAGCCAGAACCTGGTTATGAGCAAATCCTCCAACGATCTTACCTGTTTCAATTTCGGTTGGAGCTGGAAGAGTTTTGGCAAGTTCGATCACTGCAGAGAAATCTTTTGCTTTTCCCTTTTCAGGATCAGCAATATGTTTCACACCATCAAATCCGACACTGTTTGTTGTGAAAACACGATTTTTATAAGAGTCTTTGGGAGGAACGAGACAGTTTGTTGTTAAGATAATTGCACCGTTGAATTTTTCGAATTCTTCTTTTTGTTTCCACCATGCATTACCGTAATTTCCCACAAAATGATCATATTTTTTGAAGGCAGGATAGTAATTTGCAGGCAGCATCTCACCGTGGGTATAAACATCTACGCCGGTTCCTTTGGTCTGCTCGAGAAGCTCTTCCATATCTTTGAGGTCGTGCCCTGAAATAAGAATTGCAGGATTTTTGCGAACACCGATATTAACTTCTGTAATTTCAGGATGTCCGTAAGATTCTGTGTTGGCAGCATCGAGAACAGCCATCGCATCAACAGAATATTTCCCTGCTTCCAATACCAATCCTACCATCTCATCCACGCTCAGAGAATCATCGAGAGTAGAAATAAGTGCCTTCTCTATGAACATCACAATTTCTTTTGCTTCTTTTCCAAGGCGCAATGCATGATCTGCATAAGCTGCCATTCCTTTCACTCCATAGGTAAGCAGTTCACGCAATGAACGAACATCTTCGTTTTCTGTTGTGAGAACTCCAATTGTTGCTGCTTTTGCATCGATATCTGCATCTGTAATTGTGAAATTAGCTGCATCATGGTCAGTAAATTTTCCCGCACCAAGTCCCATTTCAGCCACTTTCTGCTTTCCTATCTCACGCATTTTGATAGTTTCTTTGATCGCTTCGATGAAATAGTTTCTGTCAAAATTAGCATTTGTAATTGTAGAAAATAGCTGTTCTAAAATGAACTTGTCCACTTCACTGCACATTTCTCTATATTCTTTCCTAATTTCTAAGCTAATATTTTTACGGAAAATTGCTACACCTTTTAAAGCATAGAGCAAGAGGTCCTGCAAATTTGCCACATCACCCTTTTTCCCACAAATACCGTTTACAGTACATCCTTTGTTGCCAAGTGTTTCCTGGCATTGATAACAGAACATTTTCATTTGTAACTCCTCGTTTTCATCTTGTTTTATTTTATAATATTTTTCCGTCTACTGAAATTACGTTCGTTTTAATCATCATAGCTTTTCCTGCTTTTTCTATTGCTATCATAATTATGTGCTCAATTCCGCCACAGCAGGGAACTTCCATCCTAACGATAGTTACTGTTTTGACATTCTGATTTTTAAAGATCTCTGCCAATTTTTCAATATAGGAATCTATCCCCGAATCGAGCTTGGGACAAAAGTTTATCACGATCTTTCCTTTTACGAATCTCTGATGAAAATTTGCAAAAGCAAAGGGAACACAATCTGCAGCTATCAACAGGTCTGCATTCTTCAAATATTGTGCATTGGGATTGATAAGATGTAATTGTACTGGCCACTGACGAAGTTGAGAAATTATGGGATTTTGACACTCATAATCTTTTTCAATTTTCACTTGATCTATTGAGCGAGCCGTTGTTCCGGGACATCCACATGCTAGTTTTTCTTCTTCATCAAGTACAGGTATATCAATATCCTTGTCCTTCAGTATATTAACTGCTTGTTCATACAATTCCATTTCTCCATGCCCTTTGAGATGTTTGAGATGGGCTTTAATCGTATTTGGTCCGGCTTTGATTATGTTTTCCATTACTATGTTTTCATTATAGGGTTCAGCTTCCCTTTCCACAGTTTTAATGGCTCCTACCGGACATTCCCCTATGCATGCACCCAATCCGTCGCAAAAGAGATCGCTGATAAGTCTTGCTTTGCCGTCAATGATCTGTAGTGCACCTTCAGGACAGTTTGGAATGCACTGTCCGCACCCGTTACATTTTTCTTCATTTATTTCAATAATTTGTCGTTTCATCTATTCTCTAATTAAACTAATATTGTCTTTTTTATTGGTTTAGGTAATTTCATAACTAAAACTCTGACATCTTTATCTGTTTCATTATAGATACAATGAACAATGTCTTTGGGGCTTTCGACGATATCGTCTTTTTTTACCTGGACTTTTTCTTCTCCAATGAGAATTGTCGGTCTTCCTTCTAAAACGTAAAAAGCTACATCGACCGGGGTAATGTGGGGTTTCAAACCTTCCCCTGCTTTTAGTAAAAGGTGAATGATTTGAGCGTGATCTTTGTCATATAGTTTTGTTGATTGAATTGCGTGTGGGTTTGCTTCGTTTTCTATTTTGATGTAATTTCTAATCTTCATTAAATTCCTATTTTATCTCAGTTAAAATTAAAATTTTGATAAATTCATTTCTTTCAATGTTTCATAAATATCAGCAGAAATTCGGTTCAGCTCGTCACCGAAAATACAAGTTTCAAATACACAATGAGTTTTGCCTAACGGGCAATCTGTCAGATTTACCTTACCTTCGATGATCTCATATATCTCCAAGAACGATATATCTTCAGCCGGTTTGTTCAATTCAAAACCACCTGCGGGTCCCCGGACAGATTTAACTAAACCATTTTTACTGAGTTTTTGAAAAACTTTTGCCAGGTGCGTCTGAGAGACATCCAAATCCCTAGCTAAAACTTTAACATTCATACGCTGTGGCTGATTTCTGGCAATCAATGCCAGACTATGCAGAGATAGCGAAGCAGCTTCCGAAATATTGATCAACTTCGACATTTTATTTCCTTTTATTTATTTAGGTACTTGAATTCCTAAATAGGATTATAGTGTCAAGAAAAATATATTTTTGTCTGATTTTCTTTTATTATATGTTTTTATTTGTCTTATTAAATTTCGTTTTAAATGGAAGATTTGTTATTTTTTACCCATTCATTTTATGTATTGAAGAATAAGAATTATGATATTATATAGTTGGTTAATCCTTACTTTGCTTTCGGATCTGACTGCATCATGCCGTGCAGGTTCCCTTCAGGATCTAAGAAATAGGCAAGCCAGCCCACACCCGGAACTACTGCCTTCTTGCGGACGACTGTGCCGCCGAATTCTTCGACTTTTTTAATATATGCGTCGAGATCATCGACTCCGATGGTATTGATAATGCGTTCTTCACCCTCAGCTTTTGCAATTCCCCCATCGATGCCCTCACCTTTGCCCGTCATTACCAACCAGTATTCCATTGGACCATCCCATTTCTCGATAGTCCAGCCAAAAGCATTTTTATAGAACTCAATTATTTTTTCCGGCTCTTCAGCATTAATTTCGAAGTGAATTATGCGTGGCATAAGTACTCCTTTGAATTTATTAATGTTATAAAAAAAAATATAATTTCTTTGTCAATTTTTTGTTTTTCGCACTTATCACATTTTCTTATTTACTTGAGACATGTCGAAGAGCATGTTTTAAGTGAATGCGATCTCTATCTTTTCAGAACTCCGATAATTTCAATATCATCAACTTCCCAGGAAGTGGCCTTATTCGGATTTGAATTTTTATATTTAAAAGCAACATGAACATTGCTGTTCGCAAAATCTGAAATATCCAAATAACCCGAATGCTTCCAATTATAATACCCTTTGGACATCGATGCCTTTAAAGAAGTCCAAGAATAATTTTCTGGACTTAGACCTTCAATGTAATCAGTAGAAATAAATATTTCAAGACCGGGATATATGTCGGTATGATTTTTTGCTGTTTCAAAACTAAATATAATATTTTGGTAGTTTTGTAAATTCAATTTGGGAGAAATCAACCAGTCTTCACAGGGCTCATCACTTTTATATCCACTCATTTTTATGAAGTGCCTGTTTCCGTATGAGGAAGAATACCAGTCTTCATTACCGGCTATGCTATACGCAGACCATCCTTCCCAACCATCTTCGAAGGAACTGGAGATAATCGTTCGTGCAAGAGGATCGATTCCGTGACCTTTGAGAACCACATATATTGTTTCAGCCCCATCTGACGAGATTGAGAGTGTATCTTGATATACTATTCTCATTTTTGGTATGAAATAGATAACAATTTTCTGGTTTAAGAAACCATCTTGAGGAACAAGTATTAGTCCGGATTTAGGTGCCAAGTCAATGGTCTCAGCAATATAAAAAGGTGAAGAAACATATAGATTCACCTCTCCGTTAAGGTTATATCCGCTTACAACAAACTGTCGTGGTTCAGAAAATTGTCCGATCACCTGATTGCCAAAACCCATTACAGGGTCAGAATAACTGAGTGTGGGTTCCAGAACGGGCTGTCCCCATATTTTTTCTACAAATTCAGGGTGATCAATAAAAGGATTTCGATTGTGTTGATAAGAATAAATAACTTCGTTACGATGCTGCTCTCTTTCGTCAACAGGATCAAGTTCATGCCACTGAAGGAGTGTAGAAAGCTTTCCAAATTTTGGACCATAAGTTCCTGTTTTATTTAAAAGCTCAAGGTCGTAGGTATCATTGTCTCCTTCATAGCGAACTGCCATATAGAACATCATGCGTGCAACGTCGCCTTTTACTCTATCCGGCGGTTCCCAGGAATCAAAATCATAATAGCATCCTTCCACTTCTTCAAACTCGAATCCTCCCCAATCAAAATCACGATTTCCACGCGCTCCATTCACAGATCGATCTGCCGGTCTGAGATGATGAACATCCGTATATGCTGTATCTGCCATATCCGGAAAGCCATGAGATTTTGCCCATATGTGTTCTCTGTTCCAAGAATCCTCATGAGAAATACCATACTCTGCTATATAATCAAAATTGTCGCCATGGTCTCTATAATTTTTATCTTGCGATCTGCTCGAGTAAAATAAAATTACGTTTTCAGGATTCTCTAGGTCAATATCAGATTCGATCATGATATCTTTTGTCGCCACTGTGGAATCGCTAAAGTAAGGAAACATAACATGATCCTTGATGAGATTGTGCAGCGCTGCTTTCAAAGAATCACCTTCCAGATAGACAATAGGTTTATAGTATTCTTCTACTGTAACCTGAGTAAAAGCATGAACGATCTGAGAAAATGTCAGAATGCAGATGACCAATAATATTTTTTTCATTAAAACCTTCTATTTTTTCACAAATCCGAGATATGTTTGCGGAAATTTATCGGTAACAAGCAAAAATCCTTTATCACCAAATCTTACCAATCCTTCCCAATTTCTTGAATTTTCATCGTCGATTAATTTTAGTTGAATGGGAGCTTTTTTATTTAATGTAATACCAGCCGGTGAATAGTGGAATTCCAATAAGCGTTCAACAGTGTTATACTCTTTGTGAGTTGCACCTTCGCCATATTTCTGTGCAATTGGATCAAGAGAGTAATTTTGATCCTTCTGATCACCGGGCCACAAATAATTGATCATCCAGAAATTGCTGTCTTCATCAAGTTCCGTTGCGTCGGTTAATCTGTATTCAATAAAAGGCAATGACAGTGAATCGACTAAATTTAATGAGTAGTCAAAAACATACGCATAAGGTTCTACTCCAAGTTGTTCACTGTTCACTTCATAAATAGTAATTACTCTATCGTCAGTAACAAATATCGTCTCGTCCGTTGCATTAGATATCGGAGCTCTGGGTGGTAATTCTACTCTTTTATCTACTTCGACAGTAATAGTCCTCATATCATCTGAGATGGTGCCCTTAAACAGATAACCCATCATTTCCGCAGGACTGGATTCAACAGTAAAGAATACATCATTGCCATGAAAAGCGATTGACTCAAAACCTTCATATCCTTCTATAATATCTTTCAAACCAGGTGCATTCAGGCTGATCTGTATTGGTTTTATCGGAGTGCCTGGCACTTCATTAAGATTCTCTGCAATCTTTGATTTGGGAATTGCAAAAAATGAACCATCATATTCTGAAGGGAAGAGATGTGGATACTGCGGAAGCAGAATGAGATAGTCCCCATACCAGGCAAGTCCGGAAATCTCTGCTTTTGGTTCTGAAATTTCTCCCTCAAGAGTAATGTATTGCACTATTACTTCCTTAGGTTGCACCAAATCTTCGGGCTTCTGTATTTTTTGTATAGAAGAGCAAGCAAATAAAAGAGATACGATAATAAATATCAAACAAAAATTTTTCATAAATGATTCCTCGTTTTTTGTTTTTAACGAGATTGGAAACTGATTTCTTTGTCAAACTCCTTGTGTAAAATATTAAATTTCTTGCATTATCTTTATCGATTTTAATTCTATAAACCAAAAACGGAAACATAATGAAAATACTTATCCCATCCTCTAAGGAAGACTTCCAACGATATTACGAACTTCGCTGGAAAATTCTTCGGAGGCCATGGAACCAGCCACTCGGTTCCGAACGAAATGAACTCGATGATACCAGCTATCATGTAATGGTTTGTGAAAAAGATAGAATCCCACTCGGCATTGGACGGCTTCATTTTAACAATACTCGCGAAGCTCAAATACGCTATATGGCAGTTGATGATGGATATCAGCAGAAAGGTGCAGGTTCAATTATAGTAAATGCCCTAGAAAAATATGCAAAAGAAAAAGGAGCTCATTATATTATTCTTAATGCTCGTGAAAATGCAGTCCCATTTTATATAAAAAACGGATATGAGGTCATAGAAAAATCCTACTTACTTTTCGACGATATTCAACATTATAAAATGAAAAAATTATTAAAGGATATATAAGAAAAGTAGTATATTTTGATCGTTTCTGATAATGGGATTGGAATACCCGAAGAACTCGATTTCAGGGTTACAAAATCTCTTGGATTGCAGTTAGTCACAGGATTGGTACGGCAATTGCAAGGAAATATTGACGTTGACAGAAGCACTGGCACAAAGTTTACCATAATTTTTTAAAAATTCTTTTAAGGAGATTCCATGCCTGATATGATGAATTATCAAGAACAAAATATGAATTGGAAAGCAACGTTTCTTGTGATCATTAGTGTTCTTTTTGTCTGCTTTGTGGTATTCGGTATCCTTTCATATAATAGAGAACTTGAAAAACGTGCGTTGGAAACTGACGTAGAAATTGCAAAGGAAGTACTGGGTCAAACAATTCAAGAAGTGAAAGATGCAACCCTTTTTATTGCTGAACATCCCTTGATCCAGGAATGGCAGATTTCACCAAAACTCGTAGATAATCATGATATCCTGATCGTGCTGAATACGTTAAAATACATGCTCAATGCATTTAATGTGTATATCATGGATATAAACGGGAATGTGATGGTATGTACTCCACCCTGTCATTATGCTCTTACCGGCAAGAATTTGAATTTCCGCCCCTATTTCCAGGAGTCGATCAAAGGACACGGATTTGTATATCCTGCTCTCAGTATTACTGATCAGGAGCGAGGATTGTATTTCAGCTCACCCATTCGTAAGAAAGAAAACGTAAAACCTGTGGGTGTTGTAGTTATAACATTAAGTCTAGACAGGTTTGATAAGATCTTAAAGAATTATACTGACGGAACCATTTCGGGTATTATATCTCCAGAAGGTATCATATTCTCTTCAACAGAAAAATCTTGGTTATTTATGAGCACCGAACCCCTCACTGCCAAAGAGCGTGAATACATCAGGGCAACTCGGCAGTTCGCGGATGAGCCCCTTAAACCGCTTGGAGTCTCTATTTCTGATTCCCGTGTAAAATACAATGATGAATCCTATCTGCTTGTAAAGGATAATATTGCAATTCCGGGATGGCAGGTCTTTTCGTTACGCAAAACAACCGAAATTCACCCTGTTCCCCCATTCTTGATGTCCGGAATACTATTAATAATTTTCGTCATCTCATATATCATTCTTGCAACGGTATATAAGAAGGAAAAGAAACATCCAAAGGAGAAAAATAATGGATAAAGAATCCTTGAAATTCCTCAAAACGCTGATGAACCTCCCCTCGCCTTCAGGTTATGAACAGAAAGTGCGCCTTGCATGGATTGCAGAGATGAAAAAATTTTCTGATGAAGTCAAAAGCGATGTACACGGCAATGCAATTGCAGTTGTTAATCCGGAAAAACGACCACGCATCATGCTTGCAGGACACATGGACGAACTCGGCTTCCAAGTCGGTTATATTCATGACAAAGGGTATATCTACTTCAATCAACTGGGTGGATTTGATATTGGAATAATCCCCGGACGAAAGGTTCGCATCCACACAAAAAATGGTGACATCCTCGGTGTAGTCGGGAAAAAGGCAATTCACCTCATTGACAAAGAAGAAAGAGAAAAAGTCCCAAAACCCCATCAACTTTATATTGATATTGGTGTAAAAAATAAAAAGGAAGCTCAGGAACTCGTTGAAATTGGTGACCCGATGACTTATGATACAAATTTTGAAAAACTTCGCAAGGATATTTATGTATCCCGCGGATTCGATGATAAGACCGGTGCATTTATTGTGGCAGAAGTCATGAAGAATGTATTCAAGCGAAGGAAAGAATTCAAGGGTTCGCTCTACAGCGTTGCAACAGTTCAGGAAGAGGTTGGGATGCGTGGTGCCCGCACCTCTGCTTTTGGTATCGATCCTGATGTCGGTATTGCTCTTGATGTAACTCATGCTACAGACACGCCGGATGTTGATCAGAAAAAAGTTGGCGAGATCGGGCTTGGCGATGGGGCTCCCATTACACGAGGACCCAATATCAACCATAAAGTCTTCGAAATGCTTGTGGACAGTGCAAAGAAGCATAAGATCAGCTATCAGGTTCAAGCTGCTGCCCGTCCCACTGGAACTGATGCAAATGTCATTCAGGTGACACGTGCAGGTGTGGCGACTGGACTGATTTCGATCCCCTGCCGATATATGCATACTTATACGGAAGTCGTATCCCTCAAAGATGTGGAAAGTGCAATTGATATTCTCACCGAATTTTGCCTCCAGGTTGATAACTCGGTAAATTTCATAGAATAAAACTGGAATAATAAATTTAAAAACCTCTCTACTCTTGTTGAGAGGTTTTTTTCATCCTTTAAGCTTGACAGAAATTACTTAATATTGTCATAAAAAACCAAGTAAAAACATAAGTTCTTATATGATGGAAATGTACAATAATTCACTCGTGAAACAACTGACCGTGTACACACCGTTTAATATGCAGGAAAAAGCCAGGCACCAGCAGATACTCACCTTTCTCGCGAGATATGAAAACGGATTTCACAGTAAACATCTCCCGGGACATATTACTGGTTCTGCATGGGTGGTTAATTCCAGGAAAACAAGAACGCTTATGACCCATCATATCAAACTTGAAAAATGGTTGCAGCTTGGCGGTCATGCAGACGGCTCAAGGGATATACTTGGTGTGGCGTTTCGGGAAGCAGAAGAGGAGTCCGGGCTTGATTCTGTTCGACCATTAAGTCTTAACATTTTTGACGTCGATGTGCATGCCATCCCGGAAAGAAAAAATTTTCCCAATCACTTTCATTACGATGTCAGATTTCTTTTTGAAGCGGACGAAACTGAACCCTTTCATGTTTCGAATGAATCATTTAATTTACAATGGATAGATCTCGAGGAAGTTAAGAGATTTAATGATGAAGATTCAATTATGCGTCTCGTGGAAAAGACTGAAATGATGAATCTGATGGGCTTCCTTGAAAGCGGATCTTGGTAACCTCAAAGAGGAGTTTTCATGAAAAAAATTCTTTGCATTATTTTTGGATGTATCATACCGTTTTTGCTAGCAGCGGATATTGCACCTTCTGATCAACATTTGGTTGATAATACCGTTCAGTTCACAAATCTTGATGATTTTTCCGAGATCGCAATACTGGGATACATTGTCGGACCTTCATACGATTCACCAAGTTTTTTTATTATTAAGAACAACGAAGTCCTGCAGAAGGGTTACAAATTTAACGATCTGGGATTATATTGGGCATCAACAAAATATATCGATTCTGTGGGGATCAATAATATAGTAATTAATTCCAATATCGGACCGGATCTTTATGGTGATGAATACTTCAAAAAGGTAACAAATAATCCTAATATTTTTTTTATCACCAGTTGTATAGATCCGGGTGATTTCTGGGTTGACGATGTCAATGATTTGAAAAGCCAGATTTCTAACTATGAGATTACCGGTTTTATCGGTAATGAGATCGTGGTCTATCTCGCAAAACAGATCCAGAAATTTCGTGCTGGTGAGATTTCGATCAAAGACTTTGATCTGCCGGAAATACTCAACCTGAAACTTAATCCTTTTGCTGATGCCTCCACTTCATCAAATACATCATCTGAATAGCTTATGCAAAACTACGAGATCAAGTTCCTCCTTGCGTTGCTCGATACGGTCATTATTGAAACTATTGTAATGATATTCTTTGTAAAAAAGATCTATAAAAAGGATATGGAGCACGTTTCATGGGAGCGTTTGATATTTGCGGGAGTGTTCTGTTCTTTTGCCACGATTCCCTATCTCTGGTTTATTGCTCCTTATTTTCTACCTTCAAAAGCACTGCTGTATCCAGTAGGTGAGATTGTTGTTTTCCTGATTGAATCTGTAATGATCTTTTTTATTTTGAGAATTAAATTCACTCGTGCACTGATCATTTCTTTGAGTTGCAACCTTGCTTCGTTTCTGCTGGGAATGTATGTGATCTAATAACCTTCGCAAAGGTTGACTTATCCGCCCTATGGCGGAAACCTTGCGAATGGTTGCAAAGTGTAAGGATTATTATATAGTAATTTTTGATGATATTGATTTTGATACTCATTATTATATATATTTTGTTTCTTGACACTGGTGTAGTTAATTACCAAACGTTGGTGGTGTCTTAAGAATTGGATTAAAATATAAAGTCCATTAGACGAGTTAGAGTTGGATAATGATTAATATCGCAAAGTTGGGAAAAGTTCGCATACACTCCCAAATCGGGAGTATCCCCGAACTTTTTGGTAGATTTATTGGTGATATCCCCGAACTTGTTCGTGGATACACACATTAGCAGAAAGAAGGACATTGAGAAAAGTATGAGAAGATTTATATTAATTTGTATTATAAGTATCTTATTTAGTACATTATTTTCAGACGATAACATAGATTCTTTGCAAAAAAAATTCATATCTGCAAAGGGGATAGATCGAGCATATATTTTAAGAAAGATTGGCACTATACATCACTATAATGCTAATTTAAATGAAGCTCTGGTGTATTATCAAAGATCATTAGAAATTTATAAAGAACTGGATAATAAAGAAGGAATCGCACAATCTCTAATTAATATTGGGGTTATTTGCGAAAACTGGGAAGATTATGCTGAAGCTCTGGTGTATTATCAAAGATCATTAGAAATTAACAAAGAACTGGATAATAAAAATGGAATCGCAAAATCTCTAAATAGTATTGGGAATATTTACTATTGCTGGGGAGATTATGCTGAAGCTCTGGAGTATGATCAAAGATCATTAGAAATTAACAAAGAACTGGATAATAAATTCGATATCGCTCTGTCTCTAAATAATATTGGATATATATATAATAAGACAAATGATCAAATGTTGGCAAAGAATTACCTGGAGAGAAGCATAAAAATTGCTGAAGAACTGGAGTCTACACCATTATTATGTTATAATTACGAGGAATTATCCGAGACATACTACGGTTTAGATATGTATAAAAAAGCATTAGAATATTATAAACTATATTCTGCAATCAAAGACAGTATTTTTCGTGAAGAACAGCGTACAGCATTTACAAATTTTAAAGTCCGGGCAGCAGTGGAAATAAAAGAAAAAGAGAATGAAATTTTGATAAAGAATAATACTATTCAAGAACTTCAAATCAAAAAACGAAATATGTTCATACTTATTTTCATAATAAGTATAATATTGATCACAATATTAGCTTTTGTTACCTATATATAGATATTTATTAAAGAAAAGAGCGAATGACATCATAACCGAAGAGAAAGCCAAATCAGATAAATTATTATTAAACATCCTGCCTGTCAGAATAGTAAATGATCTAAAACAAAACGGAACAACTGAACCTGAAGCGTTCGATGACGTTACGGTTTATTTTTCTGATATTGTCGGTTTTACCAAATTATCATCACACCTTGAACCGAAATTTTTAATTGATGAGTTGAATGAAATATTTACTGCTTTTGATAATATTATGGAGAAAAATAATTGTGAGAGGATTAAAACGATCGGGGATGCTTATCTTGCTGTTTGCGGATTACCTGTTCCCAATAATATGAACGTAATAAACATTATAAATTCCGCAATCGAAATAATCGAATATTTAAAAGATCGAAACAGTAAATCTGAAATTGAATGGAAAATTAGGGTCGGTATTCATTCGGGAAAAGTTATCGGGGGAGTTGTTGGTATAAAGAAATATATCTATGATGTATTTGGAGATACGATAAATACTGCCTCTCGTATGGAAACAAATTCCGAACCTATGAGAATTAATATATCAGAAACAACTTATAAGTTAACAAAAAATGAATATAAATTTATTGAGCGAGAACCTATCAAGTTGAAGGGAAAAGGAATTCAAAAGATGTATTTTATTGATATTTAATGATATCGATTTCTGCTAACAAACAGCTTCACGCTGGGAAAAAAGAGCGTGACAGCTGCCAAACATTATGCCTATTTATTGTAACAGAGAATTAAAATTCTTTACCTAAAAAATACAAAAGTATTTTTGATAATTCAATTGGAGGAGACAGTAAAATGATAAAAGAAATCTTG
>JAVCDK010000107.1 GCA_030765865.1 Candidatus Celaenobacter antarcticus
CACGAAGAGGTGGTGAAAACCTCAATAATTGTGTATATCAATCCTCAAGCACAGACAGAGGATGTGATGATGAGCATTTTGTCTTATCCGACCATTGAGAATCACAAGCTTATTACAAGCATGGAAACCATCAATGAACTGCAGAGAACCTATGGTTTGACAACCCTTCCCCAGTGGGTCAACCTGGAGAAAATCCCGGATTTTGTACAAGCAAATCTTAGCCCACCGGAATTTTCGCTGAAAAAATTCACCGCGATGATAGATTCGCTCTCGGCAGACGAGAGGATACAGCAGATTGATTATAACACCGTGGAAGTCGCGCGGCTAGGGACGATCAATTCACTTTTCACGAGGTTCAAATGGGCGCCGCAAATACTCGTTTTGATACTTTTCAGCTTTGTACTATTCCTCGTCAGACGCCTCATGCGAAGCAGGCAGAAAGAAAAGTGGAAACTCTGGAAAAGCATGAATATCAGACCGATTTTCAAAGTGCCCCATCTTATTCTGGAATTTCTGATCACAATAGGGGTGGTTGGATGTATATTCGAAGTGCTCATTCTACTTTTCGGAGATGACATACTGCTCCTGCTCAACATCAATATTCTGCAGTTCAATGACGGCTGGCGTTCTGTGTGTGTGCTGCTTGGACTTTATATGTTGATTTCACTCATAAACCTCATGTTCAAGGATAAAGAAAAAACAAGGGTGGTTTTTAAAAAAAGTGGAAAAATATAAACAACAGATCCCAAATGCACTCACGGTTTTCAGGATTATCCTGATACCGGTCTTTATATATTTTGCACTCAACGACTACTTTTTTCTCACACTTGTCGTATTTGTTGTTGCAGCGCTGACAGATACTTTTGACGGCGTGATAGCGCGGAAATTCGGATATGTATCAAATTTCGGGAAAATTGTCGATCCGCTTGCAGATAAACTGCTGGTTGCTTCGGCGCTTGTAATTTTTTCATACTGGGGAATTCTTTTCTGGTGGCTTACTGCAATTATTTTATTGCGGGAAGTATGTATGACGATTTATCGTGAGTTGTTGAAGAAGAGGGGCATCTTCCTCGCTGCGAACAGATACGGCAAAATTAAAACCACTACGCAAATGGTTACCATCATTGCAACCCTTGCGTATAGAGCGATCCTGCCGGGGGTCGCAATCATTGACACCATTCTTATCATTATGTATTTTTTGATTGCGGCATTAGCCTGGATGTCAGCGATTATCTATATATATCAAGTTCGGAAGGAGCGGCATGGGACGTAAGTGTATTCTTTTATTCGCAGCGTGCGCAGTATTGTTCGTCGCAGGTTGTGATAATGGACCATCTGCGCGAAAGAGCAGCACAGACCACAAGAAGCCGATTTCGTGGGGACAATCTCACCGCATCTTCACGTATGCAGATAACAAGGCGTGGGATTACGGGCAGCTTGAGATAAAGAAATCCATCGAAAGGCAGTTTTTCACAACAAAGAATGAAGTGCTTTTTACGGTGGAGAGACACGATATTTCAAACATCCACACCTATTATAAATTTGCAAACCTCCTATTTTTATGTGATGTAAGCTCGAAGCAACCAGTTTCCGAATATGTGAAAGATATCATCCCGGAACAGGCAGCGACGATCGGAGACTCACTTCCTGCAACTATGGTAGCAGCAAAAGATTTATGGGCGCGGGACCAACGTGTTATCTTTATCTTGGGAAAAGACCTCGAACAATTGCTTCTCTACACTTTTGAAAATCTGAACCTCATTTTTGATATTTATAAAGGGGGTGAGTTTGAGCGGATCGAGGAGGTTGTTTATAAACCCGGATTAAATGAAGAGGAGATCACATACGAGAAAGAACATTATCCTTGGTATATGGAGCTGCCCTCTCAATACAGAGTCTTCCGAAGAGACGACACCCACAATTTCGTATCATATCTCTGCCGTGTGAAAAAATATCCCGATCGTTTCCTTAGCGTGTATTGGGAGCCCATGGAAGAGAATAATGTCTCAAAAGAATGGCTCTTTCAAAAACGGCTTGAGATCGGAGAAAAATATTATAACGGCGACACGCTTTTAGTAGAAGATGTACGTCAGGAGAATGCAGAATTTCTTGGCTATAACGCATATAAATTATCCGGCAGATGGCAGAATATGACAAACTTCACAGGAGGCACTTTTGCATGTTGGGGCTTCTATAATGAGCAGCAGAAAATGGCATATATGATAGATAACGCAGTGTATTTTCCGGAAGGCGAAAAGTTGCGCGCATTAATAGCGCTGGAAATTGTAAGCAGTACTTTTGAAACGATAGATAAAAAATAAACCCACAGGAGGGCACCATGAGAAAACACATTCTTGTTTCAATTGCAAGTGTGATAGCACTGTGCATATTTATCCTGCCTTTGGAGGCACAGGAAATTAAGATCAACGAAATTCTCTATGATCCATCGGGTGGAGATATAGGGAATGAATGGATTGAACTCTACAACACTGGCACAGAACCGGTTCAGCTAGAGGGATGGAAAATACAGAAAGCCGGCACCAACTTCGAAGAATGCTTTACATTTCCCGAGTATAGTATTTATCCCGCAGAATATCTATTGGTTGGAGAATCCCAGGTCCCAAATGCAGACCTTATCGGAGTACTGGCTTTTCAAAACGGAGGAACTGCAACAGACGGTGTGCGTATAATTTCTACAGCAGGAGATACTATCGATACTATTCTGTATGACTCACCCAATTCTAATAATTTGCCGAGCGATGCACACAACCCGGGAATTTTCTTTGCGGTCGATGCATCTTCAGGACATTCACTCATCCGATATCCGAATGGTCATGATACCGATAATTGCGAGGAGGATTTCTTTGAATGCGAATACCCAACACCCGGCGCACCAAATGTGATGCCGCAAGATGTTGTTTTGCAGAATGTAACTATCCAACCGCCTCATCCGGACAGCACGGACATAATCGTTCTCCAATTTTCTGCATATAATAATTCAGACATTTCAATCCCTGCAGATAGCTGTTCCTATAAAATATTTGTATCAGGAGAACTCGTTTCAGAAGAGAATATTGAAGTAGAGATTCCCAGTCACGGAACGCACGAACTCAATATTGAGCTTGGAATATTTGAAAACGGACTGTGTGAATATTATGTAGAACTGATCCTTTTTACTGATACGACGCTCTTAAATAATTCATATGAGTCTTCATTTCTTGTGGGAGAATCACCGATCATCATCAACGAGATAATGTATATGCCCGGCACCCCGAACGTTGAGTGGATAGAACTGTTCAATAATTCAGAAAACACGTTTTCCGTTCTGAACTGGCATATCAGAGATGCAACTTCTGGATGGAATACGGTTATCACACAGAAAAGCATTACGCCCTTTTCTTATATTGTAATAACGGATGATACAACTGCCGTTAAAGATTATTACGAATATGATATTATACTTATCCAAACAAACGATTGGGCTTCTTTGAATAATACAACGCCGGATGAAGTCCATATCTCTGATAAATATTACACGAAACTGGATTCAATGAGCTATAACCCCGAGGACTTTTCCTGCCCCCACAACTATTCGCTGGAGCGAATCGACCCTTATGAAAATATTCCAAACAATTGGGGTGTTTCTGTGGATAGTCTTGGCGCTACGCCAGGCAAAGTGAACAGCATCACCCCAAAAGAATATGATATTGCTGTTGTATCTCTCTCAAAAGTTAGTGAGGGTGAAACCCTCGAACTGCACGCAGTCTGCAAAAACATCGGATTCAATCCCATCGAAGACGCAGAATATATTTTCTTTGATGACATAAATTGGAATGCTCAGTATGATGAGGGTGAAGGGCTGGTAACCGGTTATTTCGACATTTCAACAGGAGATTCTGCAAGTTTTTCCTATTCCTTCATTCCGGAAATGGGTTATTACAGATATGGTTTTTATGTGAAGGACATGCAGGACATGGATCTCTTAAACAATCAAATACTGACGACTCATAATACAGCCAGCTCGCATCCTATCTGTATAAATGAGATACAGGCATCACCATCCGATGAACAGCCCGAATGGATCGAGCTTTTCAATATTTTCGATCATGCACTCGATATTTCAGGATGGACACTTGCGGATAAGAGTGACACGCTCATTTTACAGCCAGCAAAAAGCATGATAGCACAAAGCGACTATATTGTGATACTTCCGGAAGCAACTGATTCACTGGCGCTAAAAACACACTTTGCATATCTCGACACCCTTACTCATTTTGTTTTTGCATGGGAACTTCCCTCTCTGAATAATGACGAGGATATACTTGTGCTCCGGGACGAAAACGGCTGCCTGATCGACAGTATTAATTACTTCAGCGAGTGGAAAGAGATCGAGGACAATTCTCTCGAGCGCATCAATCCGCATCTTGCTACAGAGAATTCCGATAATTGGGATAGCTCTGTGAGCAGTTTGGGAGCGACACCCGGCAAGCAGAACAGTATTTATGTCGAGCACATTATTCCTGAGGTTGAGCTGACCGTCACACCCAACCCGCTTTCATACAGAGAGAAAAAATCTGTGCTCATCGAATACAACCTGCCTGAGCCGATCTCAAAGATAAACATCCGCATTTTTGACATGAAAGGAAGAATGTTGCGCTGGCTCACAGACCAGCAATGGGTAGGGTCGCAGGGCACGGTAATCTGGGACTGCAAGAATGAAAACGGAAACGTTGTTCCCATTGGAATTTATATCGTGCATCTTGAAGGTGGAGGAAAACAGAGCGGAAAGATATATGAAAAGACAACCACGATGGTCATAGGAGAAAAATGAGAACTTTGATATATTTCTTAGTAATGTTATTAATTGCTGGTTGTGCAATGATCACTAAGGGACCAGTTCAGGAAGTGGAATTTACAAGCAATACAGATAGCGTGAACGTGTATGTAAATGGAAAAGATATTGGCTATACACCGACATCTATCAAGCTATGGAAGTTAAAAAAGAATTCAGCAATGTTCTATATGCCAGATGGACAGGAGCATGACTACCAGCTCAAAACACATCTGAATTCGGCAATCCTCAACAATGGTTTGCTGGTGTTTTTAAACCCGATTCTCGGAGGTATTGGATTTGGCGTAGATTGGATTATGGGATCCGGGCGATCATTTGATGAAAGGACATTTCGATTTAAACACCTTAAAACAGGAAAACCGATCACGCTGGATATTCGGGCAAAGATATATGAACCGGAGAATTATTCACTCATATTTATAGGAGGAGGTTTGTTGCTCATTTCCGAGGACGAAGAAAATCAATACCCGGAAAAACAAATACTGATTCCAGAATTAACTCTTGAAACGATAAGATCATTTCGCGATAGATATCATTTGGGAGTTGGATTTAATTTGCATTATATTGATAGATATAAGGCTGAAGAAACAAAGGTTTTAAACAATGTTTTTCAACTATGTATATATGCTATTTTTAAGTATTCTCCCTTGGCTATTAATGATGATTTCCGCCCTTATTTTATTAACGAATTAGGCACAGGAGGATCCTGGGGAAAAGATAACGGGAAATCTACAGCGAATATGACAATTATTTATCTTGGTGGTGGATGGGGCCTTGACTATAAAGAAAAATTATATACAGAAATGATCATGCAATTTAGGATGTTTGACTTCATTTGGGGTGAGGGTATTGGCTTGGAAAATATACGGTTCATGCTTCGTGTCGGCTATCGGATAAATCTGTAAAAGCTAAAATGCATATATCGAAAAATATATAAAGAAAGTTTGATGAAAAAGATAATTGTATGGTTACTGATCATTGTGGCGTGTTCATTTTTGTTGGGATGTTCGGACTTTTTCTCGTCTTCGGGAAACGATGATGAGAATACGATAGTATGGACAAAGCATCAGTCCCCGATCTATATCGAAGGATGTTATGTCGTACCCGAGGGAAAAACCCTTATGATCCAACCCGGCGTTGAGGTGCGGTTCAAAGCAGCTAGATATGGAAATAATTATAATGACCTTGAAAGAGGCATGTTGCACGTAAAGGGTACGATCATAGCACGAGGAACAAAAAACGATTCCATAGTTTTTACAAGAGGTGGCGATGAGTATGAGTGGACTATAATCTGCATTGACAGTACCTCCACCGATAAAAATATATTTCAGTATTGTAAAATGCTTCATTCAGGAACGCTTGAAGATTTTTATAGATGTTGTAACCATGTGGGATATGGACATTGTGACTGCGGAGCAGTTTTTTTTTACAAGTCGACCGGAACGGTTAAAGATTGTTATTTTTATAATAACGGGAGCGGTATTTTTTGTTATAGGAGCGAAGGGGTGTCGATTAAAAACAGCCGTTTTGTAGATAATGGAGTTGATGTTTTTTGTGTAGGAAATACGACAGCCGAGATAGTGGATAATACTTGCTTAAATCATCTTGCCGGTTTCTATACACCCTATAGTGCTATCTGGTCAGAAAAATCTGATGTACGTATAAGACACAATAGTTTTGAAGGATACTACTATACCCTCTATTGCACAGAAATGAACGATATCCTGATAGAGGAAAATACCTTCGGCTTAAACGCTATTGGAATATATATTATAGAGAGCCAGAATGGAGAAATAAAAAGCAATTTTATGAATCAGGGTTATGTGGCAATTTATTACTATAGAACGAGTATAAATATTAACAATAACTTTTTCCTAAACCACCAAGCGGGGATTGGTTGTGACGAAGAATCAAATCCTATCATTTCCAACAATACAATTGTACTTTTGGAAGATAATAAGGAAGTATCATATGGAATAGGATGCGCTGAAGGGGCTAGCCCCATTATATATAACACCATTGTAAAAGGTTATGAGTTGAACTTGTATATTTTTGACCCCAATACCCACCCAACAATTACTTATTCTTTCATCCAATCCGACACACTGCCGGCTGGATGCATAGACGGTGGTCATAATATACTGGGAAGTACTCTCGATCCAATGTTTGTGGACGAGGAAAATAATAATTGCCAGTTGCAACCGAACTCCCCATGTATAAATGCAGGATGCAACAATGCGCCCGACTTATCCGACACAGACATTTTAGGAAATCCGAGAATATCCGGACCTGCGGTGGATATTGGCGCTTATGAATACCAGTGGGGTAAGTAAATATATTTCCTCCTCGTTCATAGGTTGGATTTATGAATGCATTAACGAGAGGATGCTTTACCTAAATACTTCCATCTCCACACAATCGCAACAAAAGAAACCAGCACCAATATTATCAAATGGAAAGCATATCCTTTTATGGACTGCAACCCTCCACCCATAACGCTCAGCTTTAAGAATCCATTAAAAAATGGTGTCGTGGGAATAGTGTATGAAAGCCACTTAATGCCAGGGGCATCGCAGAAATGGGCCAGGAATACCCGCATATTAAAAACAGGGGATAAGATGTAAACGCCATAATTTCCATGTATCGTTTCTGGCTATGGAAGAAGGATGCAACAAAGAGCGTGTAGAACAGTGCAGAGAACAAAAAGAGCAAGCTCATAACAGCCAAAGCAAACAAGTTGCCCGTTATCGGGATTTCAAAAGCGTGAAAAATTACCGCAACAAAGAAAAGGAAATAGGCAACATACAAAAGTACGTAAAACCCGCTCTTGCCGGAAAGCATTTGAAACAGGTTATTTTTTAACGCAGCAAAGAGTTTAGAGAATTTGTTCTGTTAATATTATAATCAAACCAGAAAGTTAACATCCAGACTTGTATTTTTGAGCTTCTGGGGCTATATGTATTCCTAATAAAGAGGTGTGCCATTTTCTTGACAGCATATTTAGAGAGTAAAAATGTTGTATTCTTTTGACGCGGGGTGGAGCAGTTTGGTAGCTCGTCAGGCTCATAACCTGAAGGTCGTAGGTTCAAATCCTGCCCCCGCTACCATTTTTTTGAATTCGCGGCGATGTAGCTCAGCTGGTTAGAGCATCGGAATCATAATCCGAGTGTCCGGGGTTCAAGTCCCTGCATCGCTACCATTTTTTTGCTGCCGTTAAGGCAGTTTTTTATTCAATGCGCGCCAGTAGCTCAGCAGGATAGAGCAACAGCCTTCTAAGCTGTGGGTCAGAGGTTCGAATCCTCTCTGGCGTGCCATTTTTTACCCATATCAAATTGCTTATTTTATATCTTGACCACTCCAGCTTTTATTTTCCTATTTGTCCTATGTTCACAAAGATAATTTCTTTTTCAATTTTAGGAATCGATGCCATCCCTATTGACGTGGAAGTTGATACAAAACACACCTCGATGCCCTATTTCACAATGGTCGGCCTGCCGACGAATTCGGTCAAAGAAAGTAAAGACAGGGTCACTGCTGCAATAAAAAATAATGGGTACAAAAAGCCGCCACGTGCATATACTGTGAATCTTGCACCCGCAGATGTGAAAAAGGAAGGTGTGGGATTTGATCTTCCTATTGCTATAGGCATGCTCTCTTCGCTTAAACAAATTTATCCGATCATTCTTGAAACTGTCGGCATGGTTGGAGAGCTTTCACTAAATGGCGAAGTCCATCCGGTAACGGGCATTCTACCCGTCACCATCGCTGCAAAAGATAAAGGGCTGGAAGGGCTGATCGTTCCTGAAGAGAATGCCAAAGAAGCCGCTGTAGTGGAAGGAATTTCAATATATCCCGTTAAAACCCTTGCAGAATGCATTGCCTTTGTAGAAGGGCGCGAAGCCATAGAACCATTGAGTATTGATATTTCTACAATTTTTGAAAATGAGCGCAGAGAGACTATTGATATCTTCGATGTGAAAGGACAATATAATGTAAAGCGAGCACTTGAAGTTGCTGCTGCCGGAAGCCATAATATTCTTATGATAGGACCTCCGGGCTCCGGCAAGACAATGCTTGCACGCAGGATTCCAACGATTCTACCCCTACTCACCTTGGAAGAGGCGCTGACCACCACAAAGATCCATTCTGTTGCAGGAAAAACAGCTCACGAGCGCTCACTGATAGCCACGAGACCTTTTCGTGCCCCGCACCATACAATAAGCGATGTTGCGCTCATCGGAGGAGGTAGTTACCCGAAGCCGGGCGAAGTATCTCTCGCACATAACGGCGTACTTTTTTTGGACGAGCTGCCGGAATTTAAAAAATCCGTATTAGAAGTACTCAGGCAACCACTTGAGGATGGCATTGTCACGATTTCAAGAGCTGTCCAATCGCTTACATTCCCTGCCAATTTCATGCTCGTCGCATCAATGAACCCCTGCCCCTGCGGTTATTTCGGAAGCAATGTAGAAGGGCATACATGTACCTGTTCGCCCACCATTATACAAAAGTATGTTTCAAGGATATCGGGACCTCTTCTGGACCGTATTGATATTCATGTTGAAGTACCAGCAGTGAAATATGACGAACTCTCAAGAGATCCGAAGGGTGAAAGATCAGAGGTCATACAGGAAAGGGTGAATGCTGCGCGGAATGCTCAACACCAGCGCTTTGCAGGCTCAAGAACGACCTACTCTAATGCGGACATGGAATCAAAACAGATACGGGAATTCTGCAGGATAGACGAGGAGGGCAAAAAGCTCATGAAGATCGCTATTGAAAAACTAGGGCTTTCAGCACGGGCTTATGACCGCATACTAAAAGTTTCCCGGACTATTGCAGACCTTGAAAAAAGTGAACAAATTACTCCTGCTCATATAAGCGAAGCAATTCAATACCGCAGCTTGGATAGGAAGTACTGGGTATAAATGAGTTCAACGGAGATCATTCAGAAATTCGATTGGAAGCTGATGATCATACTTCTGCTTCTTCTGGTTTTCGGAGAACTTGCATTGTATAGTGCTTCAGTGCAGAAGGTTGGAGAGGAAATAATTGTAAGCGACTTTTATATCAAACAGCTTGTATGGATAATAATGGGCCTTGCCGTTTTTTTTACCATATTATATATCCCAGATGTCATATTAGACCTGCTTATCGTACCATACAATATACTGATCTTTCTGATGCTGATCCTTGTGCTGATACTTCCGTCCATTAAGGGTGTACATCGCTGGATAAGTCTCGGAAGCGTGCATATTCAGCCATCCGAATTTGCAAAGATTGGGGTAATTTTCCTTCTTGCGAAGGTTTTTTCAATCAAATATATACCCACTTCAAAAATTGTGCTCTTTGGCTTCCTTATCGCCACACTTCCTGCATTACTTGTGTTAATACAGCCAGATCTCGGAAGTACGCTGGTCTTTTTTGCGATCTTATTCCCAATGATGTATTTTGCAGGTGTCTCTTTTTTTACTTTATTTATTATTGTTACACCACTCATAAGTATTCTTGTGGGTTTCAATATAACGTATTGGATAATCTTTGATATATTTCTTCTCCTTGTATTGATTTTTCGAAAAGTATCATTGCTTCCTGCGGGAGCTATTCTGGTAGGAAATGCTTTCATCTCATTAGTAACCCCGTTCATGTGGTGGAGCATGCATGACTATCAGAGAAATCGTATCCTTGCATTCATCAACCCTAAATTCGATGTGCTTGGAAGCGGGTATCAGATCATTCAATCAAAGATCGCTGTTGGTTCCGGTGGTATTTTCGGCAAAGGTTTTTTGCAGGGAACTCAAAAGAACTTGAATTTTTTGCCGGAACAGCAAACTGATTTTATTTTCTCTGTGATAGGAGAAGAACTCGGTTTCGTTGGATGTTTTATCCTGATGCTCCTTTTTGGGGCGCTTATATGGCGCATTGTCATAATCCTAAGAAAAATCAGAATCGACAGGCAAAGACTTATCATTGTAGGCATTCTTGCCTATTTTATATTTCAGATAGTCGTCAATATCGGCATGAACATCGGGATCATTCCTGTCGTAGGAATTCCCCTTCCGTTTGTCAGTTATGGAGGGAGCAGCCTGCTTCTTAATCTTGCTTCAATGGGACTTATTTTTAAATATGCCAGGGAGCGCAGTTTTGTGTGATGAAAATTGGTTAAAATTTTTCTTGCATGATTTTTTACACTCACAGCAAAATGTATAACTTATGAAAATTAAAGAATTATTTAATGAAGCCCTTCGAGAACACAAGAAGGTTATCAACGGGATAGAAGCTTTTTATCCGGCTATTGAAGCAATTGCATCACAAATGTCCGAAACCCTTGGAAGGGGCAATAAGATCATGCTGTGCGGAAATGGCGGGAGCGCTGCGGACGCACAACATATTGCCACCGAGTTCGTTGTTAGGTTTCGAGGTGATTTCAACAGAAGGTCTTTGCCGGCAATTGCGCTTACTACCGACTCATCGCTGCTCACTGCATGTGCAAATGATTATGGTTTTGATGAGGTTTTTAAACGCCAGGTTGAAGGACTCGGAAATGAAGGTGATCTTTTGATTGGAATAAGCACCAGCGGCAACTCTCCGAATGTGTACAAAGCATTGGAATATGCGAACGAGCAGAACATCCAGACGATTTTACTGGCAGGGAGGGATGGCGGCAAGATCGCCGAAATTGCAAAATATTCAGTTATAATTCCCCATAAGGATACAGCCCGAATTCAGGAAGCTCATATTACGGTAGGACATATCCTCTGCAGGCTTACTGAAGAACTGATTTTTCAAATAAACCCATAGATAGGAGATGAAATGGCGAAGAAAAAGGAAACTGTTGAGAAATATCTCTATGACGCAAAAAAATTCTGTGTGCCCGTTACTAAGATCGGCAGCCTGGAGAGCATTCAGTTTGTAATCGATGACTTTGTTGAAAAGAAAGTGACGTTCTGCGTTGATGGCAGCGATGACCGCTGGGAAGTCTGGCGCATCGAAGAAGAAGGAGATTCTGATAAGATCAAGAAAAAAGATTTTCCGAGAAAGCCAAAATTTTTATATATTAATGGCGGTAAGCTCGATTATGTTTTGAAAAAATAATGAAGGAGAATATATGTCTCTAATAGATGGAATTTTTGCTCGTGAGATATTAGATTCTCGTGGGAATCCTACAGTTGAAGTTGATGTTATGCTCGAATCCGGTTACTGGGGACGAGCTGCTGTTCCCTCAGGCGCCTCGACAGGTGAGTATGAAGCAGTGGAACTTCGAGATGAAAATGATGAACGATATAATGGAAAAGGTGTACTGACGGCAGTTAAAAATATAAATGAAATAATTGCACCTGAAATACTGGGTATCGAAAGCGAACGGCAGGTTGAAATAGATGCCATAATGTGTGATATGGCCGGATCGCCGAATAAAGAAAAGCTCGGTGCGAATGCGGTTCTTGGTGTTTCTATGGCTGTGGCTCGCGCAACTGCGCTGGAGCTAGAGCTTCCGCTTTATCGATATTTGGGCGGCACAAATGCAAAAACATTACCCGTTCCCATGCTGAATGTGCTCAATGGTGGAAAGCATGCTGATAATAATGTTGATGTTCAGGAATTCATGATCATGCCGTTGGGAGCTGAAAAATTTTCTCAAGCGCTGCAAATGGCTACCGAAACCTTTCATGCTTTGAAAATGATTTTGAAAAATGGTGGATACAGTACTGCGGTTGGTGACGAAGGTGGATTTGCGCCCAATCTTGGGTCCAACGAAGAAGCAATTAAATTTATTCTGAGAGCGATTGAAACAGCCGGATATCGTCCGGGTGAAGATATTTCTATTGCATTAGATTCTGCAGCATCATCATTTTTCCAATCCGGGAAATATGTTTTCAATACAGGCAAAACCGAGAAGCTCTCAAGCGCCGATCTCGTGGGCATATACAAAGAGTGGATAAGAAAATATCCTATCGTTTCTCTGGAAGACGGGCTTGACGAAAATGATTGGAAAGGCTGGAAGCTCCTTACTGACGAACTTGGCGAAAAAATTCAAATTGTCGGCGACGATATTTTTGTAACAAATATCAGACTGCTGGACAGGGGCATCAAAGAAGGTGTTGCGAATTCAATACTTATTAAACTGAACCAGATCGGCACGGTGACAGAAACACTTGATACTGTCGAACGGGCAAAGAATGCAAGCTATACTTGTGTTGTATCTCACCGCTCAGGAGAAACCTGTGACACATTCATTGCAGACCTCGCCGTAGCAGTGAACAATGGGCAGATCAAGACCGGCTCAACATCCCGCTCTGAACGTATTGCTAAGTATAATCAGCTTTTACGAATAGAAGAAGAGCTGGGCAAGACTGCGCGATTTCCAGGAAAAAATCTCTTTAATAAAATAAAATAAAAAACATCATGGTTGCCCGAAGAAGGAAAAAATCTACCGGATGGCGGAGCAATGTAAAAATTTTTCTGATCCTTCTCCTTCTCGGGCTTGTGTGGTTCCTATTTTTTTATAAATATAGTGTCATCAAAATTTTGCGAACGAGCTTTCTCCTGAACCAGAAAACTGAGAACATCGAGAGACTTGCACATGAGCGCGAAGTTCTGGAAGAAGAAAAAATGAACCTCGAGAAGCAGGACCCTAAAACAATTGAGAAAAAAGCCCGTGAATTGGGTCTTGCAAAAGAAGGTGAAACCATAATCCGTATCAAAAAAGCGAATGAAAACGAAGAAGACAATTAAAGGAAAGTTGCTTACTGCGATTTCACCCGAAAGGGTTTTATTTCTTGATCCCGGATATCTTGTTATTTCTGAAGATGGCAACATAGAAGATGTCTGCAAAGAAATCCCTACAGGCGGAGAGCAGGATCCAGAATATTATGATCTTTCCGACAAGTTGATATGCCCCGGCTTTGTTGACATTCATAATCATCTTCCACAATTTACTTTAAGCGGATTATACAGGGGCAATCTTTTTGAATGGTTGAGCGACATTGTTTTCCCGGCAGAGGGACGGTTTTCATCTCCAGAAGTTGCAGAACGATTTGCAGAAAGATTCTTTCAGGAACTGCTAAGCAAAGGCACTACAACGACGAGTTCATATGTAACGAGTCATAAAGAAGCAACAGATATTGCTTTTCAGTGTGCAGAAAAATCAGGCATCAGGGCATTCCTGGGTAATGTGCTCATGAATCAAAATGCGCCGGACTATCTTATTAAAGATACACCAATTTTGTTACGGGATTCCGAAGAACTTATTGAAAAGTGGGAAGGGCATGATAATGGAAGACTGCGTTATGTGCTCACTCCCCGCTTTGCCCCATCTTGTTCCTTTGATCTTCTGCAGGGAATTGGAAAAATTGCAAAGAAACGTGGCGTGCATATCCAATCACATCTTGCAGAAAGTAAAGCAGAGATCGCAACTGTTATGGATATTTTTCCTGACCTTGAAAATTATACCGATGTGTATTTTAAAGCAGGATTGCTCACAGAAAAAACGATTGCTGCACATTGTATCTATCTTAATGAGGGAGAGATAGAAATACTCAAGAAAACAGGAACCAAGGTAAGCCATTGCCCTTCATCAAACCGATTTCTTCAAAGCGGTATTATGCCATATCGAAAGTTGGAAAAGAGCGGCATTCCCATCGGTTTGGGAACAGATGTGGGCGCCGGATACAGCTTATCAATGTTTTCTGAAATGAGGGAAGCAATCGAATCTTCAAAAACAATACATTTTCTGGATACCTCTGCCGTCTATAATCCCCTTACCTCTATTGAAGCATTCTATCTTGCTACGCTTGGCGGGGCTAAAGCACTTACTATAGAAGACGAGACAGGTAGTCTTGAACAGGGAAAAAGCGCCGATTTCTCTGTAATTGATATTGCGCAGCTTAATGTATGTAATGAGAACTTTTTTTCAAACCCCGAAGACCTAATATCAAAGCTGATCTATAGTAACGGAGAGAATTACATAGAAGAAGTTTATATAAAGGGAAAGTTGGTTTATAAAAAATAATTTTTTTCTAGAAACAACGATATATTTTCTCTGTCCCAAGTTGAACTTGAGAGCGAGCGTTACAATAAGACAAAAAGGCATTTTCTTTATTTCTTTACAAGAAACTTTGCGCAATGAACTTCCACATTATGAACTATAAAAAACATAGCAAAAGGCAATTTGGCTGATGCCGGTCTTGTCCGAAGCAAAAGCATAAATAAGGAGTCAAAATGTATACAGTATTATTTATTATATTATTGATCATTGCGGGTTTGATCATTCGCAGCGGAATCAAAAAGAAGAAAAAAGGTGTGACAATTCTCGGATTTATTATTCTTGTGCTTACACCGCTTTTCTTTTGGCTGCTGGATTTTTGGGGAGAAATGCTGTGGTTTCATAATCTTGGCTATGGGTCACGTTTCTGGGAAGTGGTCTTGTCGCAATTTTTCAGCGCTGTTGCAGGCGGAGTATTTGGAATAATATTTATTTTCCTGTTAACATTTACCTTCGGGAAAGGACAAAAGATTGTACGAATAATTGCTTGTGGGGCTGGGGTGATCATTGGCGCTAATTGGGGATATGCAAATTGGTCGGTTTTTCTGAAATATTTCAATTCAATTACCACTACGGAGGTCGATCCGATCCTTCACATAAATACCGGATTTTACCTTTTCAAGCTTCCTTTTTATGATGCCCTTTACACAATTTTGATCATTCTTTCTGTCATTTCGCTGATAGCATTGCTTTTTTCCAAGCTCTTTACCTTTGAGAAGGGTCAAGTAAAAGTAGTGAATCTCGACGGTGAAGAACTTCAACAGATAAGCTTTGGTTCTATTTATTTCAATGCAGGTATTGTAGTACTGGTGCTGGCTTTGGGTAAACTTCTGGAGCGGTTTCATCTCATGTATTCCACATGGGGAGCAGTACACGGACCCGGCTGGACAGATGTGCATTTACGCTTTCCTGCTTATACAGTTGTGATTATTCTCACGGTCATTGCTGCGCTATTTTTGATCATTCCTCAGCTGAGAACAGTACTGCAAAAAAAACTCAGCAGGGGGGATGGATTCGGTGCCCGCAGACGGCTTTCCCCCATTGTAATTCTGGCAGTGATAGTCATTGCCTTCTGGATACTGGCTCTTGAAGCCGTGCCGAGACTTTTCCAATGGCTTAGGGTCGAGCCCAATGAGATTACCATGGAAAAACCCTATATAGAGAACAATATCGAATTTACCCGCAGGGGTTTCAAGCTTGATGATGTCGAGGAGCGGGAATTCCCCGTAAGTGATGTTTTTACTCCCAACATGGTGACCGAGAATGAAAATATCTTCAAAAATATCCGGCTTTGGGACTGGAGAGCACTGGACGCCGTGTATAAGCAGTTCCAGGAAATCCGGCTTTATTATGAATTTGTTGATGTGGATATTGATCGTTATATGATTGATAATAAATATCGCCAGGTTATGGTGTCAGCTCGCGAGATGAGATTTTCCAACCTTCCGTATCAAAGCCAGACCTTTGTGAATAGAAGATTCAAATATACTCACGGATATGGTATTACTCTGACAAATGTGAGTGAGTTCACTCCCCAGGGGCTGCCCAACCTCCTCATTAAAAATATTCCCCCAACGAGCACTTATCCCGATCTGGATGTGACGGTTCCACAAATTTATTATGGCGAACTTTCTTCCGGACACGTGATCGTAAATTCCGAAGAAGAGGAATTCGATTATCCTAAAGGTGAGGAGAATGTTTATACTCGCTATTCCGGAGCTGGTGGGGTGCAGATTTCTAATTTCTGGAGGAAATTTCTGTATGGATGGAAGTTCGACGGCACACGCTTGCTGCTTTCGGGTTACCCTACTAAAAACAGCCGGATCATGTTTCACAGGCAAATAAAAGACAGGGTAAGAACTCTCGCACCGTTCCTGCAGTTCGACAACGACCCTTATATCGTACTGAGCCAGGGAAGATTATATTGGATAATCGATGCATACACGACCTCGGGATATTTTCCTTATAGTGAGCCATATCGCTCAAGCGAGATTGCGCAGCAAAGATCTGCGGCCCGTTCTCTCCAGAATCTCGTTTCCAATTCTATGAGAAATATCAACTATATCAGGAATTCCGTGAAGATAGTAATAGATGCCTATAATGGCTCAACGGATTTTTATATTTATGATGAAGAAGATCCAATCATTCAAGTATGGAGCAAGATATTCCCTGGAATGTTCAAGTCAAAGGACGAAATGCCTAAGGCAATGCAGAAACATGTGCGCTATCCTGGAAAGATGCTGCTTATCCAGGGGCTTGTCTATGCAAAATATCATATGAATGACCCTGCAGTATTTTACAACCAGGAAGATTTGTGGATCAGGGCGACCGAGAAATATTACAGCAAAGTACAAGCGGTTGAGCCCTATTACATCATGTGGGAAATTCCTGAAACAAACCAGCAGGAGTTTGTCATGATCCTTCCCTTCACGCCCAAGAAGCGGCAGGTGCTTATCGGTTGGATCGCAGGTATGTGTGATGGAGATAATTACGGGAGGTTCATCGCATATAAATTTCCCAAGGAAAAACGAGTGCTTGGCACCCAGCAGGTCGAGACAAAGATCGACCAGGATTCATACCTTTCGGGACAGCTCACACTCTGGGATCAGCGGGGATCGAATGTGATACGCGGAAATGTACTGGCAATTCCGATTGAGAATACTCTCCTTTATGTCGAGCCGATCTATCTTCAGGCGGAAACAGCCGCATATCCCGAACTTCGGCTTGTTGCGGTCATGCACGGAGATGAACTCAGCTATGCAGAAACATTTGATAAAGCGCTACAAGGACTTTTCGATAAGCA
>JAVCDK010000040.1 GCA_030765865.1 Candidatus Celaenobacter antarcticus
TTATCTTGACATTATTTATACCATTCTTCTGCATTTCTTCACCCTCCAGGTGATTATTGTTCTTTATTTTTTACCTTTATTGGTAAAGCCCTGGAGGGCTTTCAAGTTTCTTATGGAATTTAATAGGTAACTTAATATTCCGATGTTAAGATGCGCAAGATCAGTCTTCGTTTCACTGCGCCTTGACATAAGTTAAGATTTTATTCTGTCTTATCGTTTATTCAGTGCCAATTTAATTTGGCAATTCAGCTCATAATGCATCTATCTGTCGGTCATTATGGTGAAATGACTTCTGACTCCTGTATTCTGTATTCTGTCTTCAAACTCCTTTTTTCAAATACAAAACCAGCAACTTCAGCGTGTTCTCCAATCCCTCTTTATGAGTTCGCTCATATCCATGAGAAGCTGCAACACCCGGTCCGATGAGTGCATGTTTGATATCGTAGCCGGCATACAAAGTTGCTTCGACATCAGAGCCGTAGAAAGGATAGATATTCACCGCATAATTTAGCTTGTTGTCTTTTGCCAATGTGATGAGTTTGGTCGTAACATCATAATCGTAAGGTCCACCGGAATCTTTTGCACAGATGGATACTTTATACTCATTTGTTTTCAGGTCATCACCTACCGCACCCATGTCCACGGAGATCATTTCCACTGCGTTTTTTGGAATACCTGATGAGCCGCCATGTCCAACTTCCTCATAGGTTGTGAAGAGTAGGTAAACCTTACGTTTCAGTTCGAACTCATTATCTGCGATCATTTGAGCAAGACTCAGCAAAGTACCTGAGCTTGCTTTATCATCAAGATGCCTGCTTTTGATGAAGCCCGATTTTGTTATTATAGTACGCGGATCAAATGAAATAAAATCGCCAGCAGAGATACCGAGTTTTTCCACTTCCTTTTCATTGCCCACCTTTTCATCGATCACTACTTCGAGATTTTTATCATCCCGCTTATCTTTTTCGAGTTCTTTGTTCACATGAGCTGCCGGTTCAGACATTTGAATTGTACCGGAAAAGGTTTGCCCGAATCTCGTATGTATAATGCAATTTTCCGCTTCGATATTATTGCCCGGGTATCCGCCCATCTTTGTTAAACGGAGTCGCCCGTTGCTTTTGAGAGCTCTTACCATCGCACCCAACGTAACCACATGTGCAGTCAACACTATTGCATCACTCTCTCCACCGATATCAACGATCACCGGGAATATTCCGGTTTGAATCCCATGCTCTTGAGTTCTTTATTGAGATATTCTGTAGCTCCTGCCGTAAAACCACTCGGACTGGGAATGCGGCAGAGTACTTCAGTCTGCTTCACTGCCAGATCTACATACTTCTTTTTTAGTTTCATATTATCTCCATCTGATCCTTGGATAAAATATCACTTTTCAAGTAATTGCACCTACGGCACTCCAAATTTTTTTATCCAAATATTCTTTTTTTCCGTTCATTTAATAGATCAATATATTTTCCCTTCAAAGAATCTGAAAGAAAACTTATCTCTATAAGATTTATCCAATCAGGAAAACAATTATATAATGCATCAACCAATCCATTCAATTTTTTTTCAGGAATTCCCATCCGTTCTTTTCCAAAGTATTCTATGAAATCCTTGCGATTAAGATTTCTTTTTTTTCCTCCAAGTGGCAAAGCAATTTCTTCTTTTGGTTCATCGATTACGATAGACGTATTCAAAAGGTCGTAAGCCGGGCTCAATTCTACTTTGTTGTTCCTTGTTATAAGTGAGAAATTTTTCAGATGCATATCTTCATTGCCGACAAGGAAATTGAAAAGAGTGCGATTGAAAAGTTTGATTTTTTCCAAAATCGGAAAAGCAGTATAGGTGTCTATTATATAAACCACCTTTTCCATACTTGAATTATACTTTGTTTTTCTCTTGAGTTGTGATAATTGAGCAAAATCCTCTAAAGCAAGTTTATCTATATGCCCCTTGCGATCAAATCGACGTATCACATAGTTTAATATATTATCTTTTGAATAAATAAGTCCATGCCAAGGCACCTCAATACCGCAAAAAGCTGCCATTTTCATCGTGAGATCTTCATTTTCAGGAAGTTCAGGATACAATTCGTTCTGTGGTTTCAGGATAAATTTACCTTTGGTATCAACAATTTCAAATTGCTGATTCTTGATATTCAATCTCATACTTAATTTGGGTTGAACACCCTGTATGGACATCTTTCCCGTTCTTCGAATGTATTCCCGACGAATTTCAGACAATGTTAAAGGTAGATCGATGAGCGAATCCAATTTTGGTGAGAGAGAATGCAGACCTTCATGTGAATATTTGCCGGATTCAATATTCTGATATGTAATCGGGCATCTCATATTAATATCTCTCTTACAGTTACTGCCCCAACAAGGTCTTCTCCCAGAATTAATAATTGTCCTAAATAATCATCTGCATCAAGTTTTAATACTTTTAATAGTGCTTCCAGCATTATTCCTTCAGGTAGTAGACCATCAAAAAAAGGGGGGAATGTTGAAAATTTATATTCGTTTTTATTACGAGGAAGAGCTAACGATACGGGGGGACCCGAGTAGTCATCCAAGTATTTCATCCTGTAGCCATCTTTTATTTCAAAAAGTTCAGCAGCGGGGATTTTATTTATGGATATCAGAGCTTTACGATTCATGTTTTCTCCATTCTTCCATTAACGGGCTCTGGAAATCTATGGTAATATTCAATATCTTACAAATTTTTATTAATGTTTCTATTCGAAAGTTGCTATTACCCTTCTCAAGGTTAAAGACAGCAGTTTTACCAATTCCAGCCAAATCCGCAAGTTGCTTCTGTGTGATCCCCGCTTGCTTTCGATGAAACTGAATGATCTTACCAAATTTATTTAACATAAGTTTTCTCCAAAAATTTACCGCTATTCCGTCAAATATGGACAATATTCAAATCCAGCCAAAGAAGTCGTCAAGTATTTACTGTTTTACCGGTATTTTTCTGCATGTTTCTTTAATAGTTGAAAAATTCGAACCAATTTTACCGGAATTGCAGTTTTTATGTCTTGATTTCTTAACTATTTATCTATATTTTTGATATATGCTCAATTATTTTTTTTGATTTCTCTTCCCATGTTTTAAAAGATTTTATGCCTACATCCCATGAATCCAAACACTTGCCTACAATATAATTCATTCTATAGAACTCGCTTCGCTGTGGATCAATAAATATGCTTCCTCTCGACTGATCTACCAATATCCATCTACAGTGCAGAAAAAGCTCCACAACACAATGTCCGCTGTTTTTCGGATCCAGTTTATTGATGCCGACAACATACTTTGCCGGGATCCCCAGTGCTCTGCAAAATGTTGCAAATATAAGTGCATCATCATGACAGCCGGTACTCAGCATTTCTTTTAAAATTTCAGAAATGTCTCTCGTTGCAAAAATCCGCAAAACCTTTTCCTGATCGCTACATCTTTTCAGGTTTTTGTTCATCCAATTAAGAATGCTCATGATCTTTTTAAAATCACTACCATTAAATTTGGAAACGATCTTAGTAATATCTTCTGAGATATTACTTTGTTCTCCACTTTTCAACCATTTTTTTATATTCTCTGACATTTATACACTCTCTTGTTTTATTGTTGGATTATGAATTAATTTTCATAATTACTAAACGAGTTTAAGATATAAAACGTCAATATTTTTGAAATTTGAAATTGGAAACTTGGTAGTTAATTAGTGAATTGGTGAAATAGTTATTTAGTTAATATTTTAAACGTTGGTTTAATCACCAACTTAATATTTCTCCATCTTTTAGCTCTTTGACAGGAACTTTAAAGATGTTTTTGTAATCCTTGCCGTTGAATGTGTGAATAGGAATCAGTGTTTTAGGATCGACAGCATTCACCATTTGCTTTAATGCGTTTAAATCTGCGTGCCCACTAGAATGTATGTGAAAAATTGCGAAATTGCGACCTTTCAAATAGTCAATAAAATCTTTGGCGCCCTTCTTTTTCAAATAGCCATCCCACATAGAATAAATGAGATTTCCGCCGTCAATTCCTTTAATACGTTGCAAATCAATTTTCATTGAAGGACGAACAACCATTACATATTTTGAGGGATTGCTGCCAATTTCTTTTTTAGTAATTTTAAAATATTTAAAACGGTATAGCATTTGTTTAAGGTTTTGTTTTGCTAATCTATTAGATGTCCATTTTGAGAAGATAACTTTTATATTTGGAAAGGATTTTGACGGATATGGCAATTTCGAATACTGTGCCAATGCTTTTAATACCGTTGCTACATACACATCTACCACAAAAATTTTGCCTGTTTTCTGACATGCTTTAAAAATGGAAACTAATCTGTCGATATTTTGCCCAGAAGCATAAACAAGATTGATTTTTCCCAATTCATTGAATTTTAAAATTAGTTCTGTTTCGATATCTGATTCTGACTTTTCTTTTTTGGATTTTCTGCCAATTTGTGTTCCTTCCATCAAAAGATAGTCAACATTTTTGGGTGCATTATGCTTAAACCATTTAAACATTTTGGCTTTTCTGCCATGACCACGAAAATCGCCAGAATAAAACATTGTTTTTCCATTTGCTTCAATTAATAATGCATAAGCATCAAAAGCTGAATGATCCATCAGGAATGGAGTGATTATGATATCACCGATAGAAAATGGTCTTTCATTTTTATAATACCCATATTTCTTTATTTCATTTTTAGATGGAGTAAAAATATTGGTAAGTTCAATTATTTTATGCGTTGCTCCACCCAGATAAACTTTGACTTTTGGATTCAAAAAATTTATCAAACCATAATGATCAAGATGCGGATGGGAGATTATGACACCGTTAATTGTAGGTTTAGAATCATCGTAGAATCCATCAATGTTGGGAAGAATTCCCTTTTGTTTTAATTCATCAATTGATAGTTTTTCATATTTCCTGAAATCAAATTCACTGCCATCCTTTTCTACTAATGGCATACCAAAATCAAGAACGATTCGGGTTGTGTCGGTCCAGATTTCTACACATGAACCCCCTATTTCTTGTGTGCCACGATGAATTTTAAAGTTCATTTATTATGGATTCTCAAATTCACATAGCCTTTCGATCCACATTGGCCAAGCAAAGTTATTCTTCCTTTACCGTCTTTGTCTGTTATTGAAATATTCTTTACTCTACCAAATGAGCAAATATAAATCTTATTGTTTTTTTTTATTTTCTTTAATTGTTTATTTTCTTCTTCTCCGAAGAAATCACGGTGAACAAGAATTATTTTTATTAAATCAGAAGAAAAGGAAAAATTTTTCCAGTGATATTTTGTTTTAAATTCTTTCTCAATATATGATTTTACATCTTTAAATAGTATTTCATATTCATTAATCTGATCAATGATTTCAAGAAGAGATTCATTAGATGAAGATTTTTTCAGTTCAATTATGTATGGAGTATGGTTTTGGTCGTATCCAAGCAAATCTATGCAATTAACTCGCGATGCACCAGATTTTAATGGTATTTCATATCCTATTAGGCGAATCGTCTTTATGTCATTCTCATTGATTTTTAATATAAGTGAACCTATTAGATATAAATCATTTCGTAATTTCGCTTCACTGCATGAATTTTCTGGATTTAATTTTCCATGAAAAGTTCCAATTTTAAAATCTTCTGTTCTTGAATTCATTTAGTAAATTTCCTTTTGTATTTTTATTTTCCTGATTAGACTTTCAAATTAAATTTTACTTCAAAATGTGGTAATTCTGAGTGTAAATCTGAAATAATCAAATTAGCATAACGTGATATAGCAAAAGTAGAACTCAATACATCGTATCCAACATCCAATTTCTGAATTAAATCATTTTCAATTAAACACTTTTTGTCCGGTAATTCTTTTAGTGCTTTTGAAAGATCATCATCAGAAATATTTACACCAGAAGTATCAAAAAGTAAACTTTGATTACGAAATACATTCCTTTGTTTCCCAATGATGATTTCTAATAATAAATCACCACGAATAGGTTCAGCGTCCTCAAAATTATGGAAATATAGAAAAATCAGGATTTCCAATTCTTCTTCAATTAATAAATATTTTTCTTCAAGATAATAAAATGGATTTTTTATTTTTGTGTTTTTTTGAAAGTTTTCAATTTGTTGTTTCAGTTTTTCGATTTTGTAATGTAAATATCTTAGTTGAATCTTAAATGTTCTTCCATCATCAGGTTTAAAATCTGGTTCAACTTTGTATCCTGTCCAAGCATTGATTCCGTGCTTTTCCAGCTTTTCAAAAATCTCATTTCTTTCTTTTCCTATCTCGTTTATTATAGGTTTTTTTTCTTCAATATTTTTACTTTTATCATTCAACAGTGCCATTTCCTCATCTTCTAAAACATTCAAATCGCATTCAAGTTCACCTATTAATATAGGTTCATCAATATTACCATATTCAAGACAATTTGCTAAATTTCGTCTGATCTTACTTCTTAATTTTAAATAGTCATAATATTGATAATATAGATCCAAAAATAAAGGTATCTTTTTTTTACTATTTGGATGATCAAAATATTTCGTTTCCATATAGTTCTAAACCAAATCTACTTCAATCTGTAAATTTTTTCCTTCTATTTATTTCCCAATTATTATATTTAATTGCTCTAAAATTTCTTTCTTACTTAAGTTGTTTGTAAACAATACAGGCGTATCTTCTAAAATTTCTTTATAATTATCCAGAACTAAACTACCCACAATGTTTTTATCTGCAACAACAGCAAAAGCTGCAATAGCCAGGATATCCGAAGAATCAGGTTCTCCAAAAATTATTTTCTTTTCATTCCTTTTACACCATTCAATTAATGCATTTTTCAAATCATCATCTTCAGCTACATAAATAATTGTATCATCACCTAAAAAAGTTTTCATCATTTGTCCTTTATTTTATATTTTTTATTGCTATACTTACTTTTCCGCACATCTTCTTTTTTAAACAATGTGAATTCAATTCTTTGCTCGTTTTTGTAATTTTCCTTCCGTTGTTGTCAAGAATTTATAAAATAGTAAATTAGTAAAATGAAGAGTTCGCATTCTCTGTTCTCTCTATATCTTACGCTACAGCAAAATTTTAAGGATCACTCCTCTCTCAAAGCTTTTCAACCATTTTTTTTCATTTTCTGACATAGATACGCTCTCTTGTTTTATTTTTGGATTATGAATTAACGTACATAATTACTAAACGAGTTTAAGTTAAATAACGTCAATATTTTTTAGTTTGAAACTTTCTTAATTACTCAGTAACCAAACCTTCCAAACTTTTAATTTTCCAACATTACAACCTTGTAACTTTGAAACCTTCAAACCTATTTAATCATTGACACTCAAAATCACGACAGTTCAAATGTCGCAAACAAAGCTCATTTCGGAGGTTTTTGTATGAAAGCATTGGTTCTCTGTGCAGGAAAAGGAACTCGCTTGCAGCCACTTACTTACTCAATGCCAAAACATATTCTACCTTTGGCAAACGTACCTATTGTGTTCCATATTATAAAAAAACTTGTTAATTTCGGAATTGCTGAGATCGGCTTGATAGTCGGCTATATGCAGGAACAGGTAAGAGCCACAGTCGGTGACGGGTCACAGCTCGGTGCGAAAATAACCTATATTGTCCAGAATAAACCAAAAGGGCTTGCCCATGCAGTGAAGATGGGACAGGATTTTGTTGCTGATGAACCATTCATGGTCTTTCTTGGTGATAATATTTTTGAAGATGACCTCACCAATCTTGTGCGTAGATATAATGAAGAAAAGCCGTCGTGCATAATAAATCTGAAAGCAGTGGATGAGCCGAAGCGTTTTGGGATCGCAGTTCTTGATGGAGACAGGATAGTCAATGTCGTAGAAAAGCCGAAGGAACCTGTGTCAAATCTAGCGCTTGCAGGTGTGTATATCTTTGATAAGGATGTCTTTACTGCAATAGATGAGCTGAAACCTTCGTGGAGAAACGAGTACGAGATCACTGACGCTATTCAGGGACTTATAGATAAAGATTTGATAGTCAAAGGTGAAATATTACAGGGCAAATGGCTGGACACAGGGAAGCCAAAGGACATTATCGATGCGAACATGTATCTATGCAGTAAACTCAACGGTTGGCACATTGCTGGAGAAAGCGAACTTGATGAAGATTCAATACTGGATGGAACATTTTATATTGGAAGAGGTTCAAAAATGAGGAAGTGCACAATAAAGGGACCCGTTATCATCGGTGATAACTGTGAGATCGAGAACGCTACACTTCTTCCTAACACATGTATCGGAAATGGCTCTGAAATACGAAATGTTAATATTGAAAATTCCATAATCCTGGAAAATACTATCATACGTAACATAAAAGGTAAAATCATCGAAAGTATTATTGGAAAAAATGTAGAATTGAGCTCAATCGACCTGAAGAACGACTGTAGCCTTTTGCTGGGTTCAGATAACAAAATTATCGGCATATAGTGAGGAGGTGAAATGAACATAATAGTCTGTATTAAACAAGTTCCTGATACCACTGATATAAAAATAAATCCTGAACACAATACACTTATTCGTGAAGGTGTGGAAAGTATCATCAACCCCTTTGACACGTATGCATTGGAAGAAGCATTGTTAATCAAAGAAGCTCATGGTGGAACTGTAACAGTAATCAGTATGGGACCTCCCCAAGTGGAGATAGCTCTTCGCGAGGCACTTGCTGTCGGTGCGGATAAAGCCATTCTTATTTCCGACAGAAAATTTGCCGGATCGGACACACTGGCAACAAGTTACACACTTTCCGCAGCCATTCGTAAACTCGGGGATTATGATATCATTCTCTTTGGCAAACAAGCAATTGACGGAGATACTGCTCAGGTAGGTCCTGGAGTTGCTCGCAATCTTGATATTCCGCAGATCGCTTTTGTAAAAAAGATTGATTCTCTCGAAAACGGTAAGATAACTGCACACAGAATGATGGAAGATGGCTTTGATGTAGTTGAGTCTCAACTACCAATCGTGCTTACTGTTGTGAAGGATATTAATGAACCGCGATTACCCTCACTACGTACAAAAATGAAAGCAAAAAAAGCAGAAATACCTGTCTGGACTTTTGACGACCTTCATCTTGACGAAGCAAAAGTGGGATTAAATGGCTCTCCTACCTGGGTCGAAAAAATATTCACTCCTAAGATGGAAAAGAAGACAATGATGCTCGAAGGAGAACCAGAAGAAGTCGCAGAAAAGCTTGTAGATTATCTGAAGGAATTATGTTAACAATAGTTGCAATAATTCCATGCAGATATGCATCAACACGGCTTCCGGGCAAACCCCTTAGAAAAATTGCAGGCAAAACGCTGATACATCATATTTATGAAAATGTGTTAAATACTCAGCTCTTCGAACAGGTTATAGTTGCAACCGATGATGAGAGAATCGTAAAGGAAGTTGAATCCTTCAATGGAGAAGTAGTGATGTCCGACAAAGGACATCCGTCCGGTTCTGATCGGGTCGCAGAGATAGCACGTTCACTCGACGCAGATGTTGTGGTAAACATACAGGGAGATGAGCTCTTTCTTGGTAAAAACGAGCTATCAGAACTTCTTAAATGCTTTCAAGAAAATTCTACTTCTGTTGCTACTTTAGCGCATCCTTTGTGTGGTGAAGCAGAAATTTTTAATCCAAATAGAGTAAAAGTTGTTTGTGACAGACAAGGAAATGCGCTCTACTTTTCCCGCTCAGTTATTCCCTATCTGCGAGGTAATGAAAAATTTAATACTTTAGGGCATATCGGAGTGTATGCATTCAGAAAAAATGCTCTTATAAATTTTGCAGAATGTCCGCAATCAAAATTGGAAAAAGCAGAGAGGTTGGAGCAGCTTCGTTTACTTGAAAATGGAATAAGAATAAGGGTAGTCGTAACCGATTATGAAGGATTTGGAATTGATACGGAAGCGGATTTGGCAGAAGCAGAGAAATTGCTGCTAAATATCTAAACTAAAATATTAGAAACTGCCTCCTAACTTGCAATATAAAAATAAATTAAGGTGATATTAATTGTTCATCTTGTATATGCTATATTATGTTTCAATTCATATAAAATCTCTCCTAAGAATAATGATAAAATAGCAATATTAGACTGTTTTCACTGAGATATTTATATATTTACAACGACTCAAATTCAGTTATCAAAGAATCAACATCACAACCAACCAAATCAAGATATTTGTTTTCTATTTCATTAGTACTCACTTTGTCTAATTTCTCATATAGTACAATATTTTTATCGTATAAGATTGCTGCTGAGTCGCAAAGATTTTTTATTATGTCTATTATGTGAGTTGACAAAACTATTGTGACACCGGTTTGTGCAAGATGCCTTAACAATTTTTTAAAAACAATAATACCCCTTGCATCAACGCCAAAAACAGGCTCATCTAAAAGCATTAATTTCGGATGTTGTACTAATGCTGCAATTAAAGTAATTTTCCGCTTCATGCCAAATGAGTAATTTAAAATTAATTGATTTTTATAACTGGTCAAGTCGAATAATTCAAATAGTATCCTAATCTTATCTTCTATTTTTTTTGAAGAAATGTTGTGCAAGTCCAATATAAAGCTAACAAATTCCAAACCCGTTAAAAAATCATATACAAATAACTTTTCTGGAATATATACAACACTATCCCGATAAGTTTTTAGATACTCATAGTTTGGTTGGTCTTCGATGAGTATTTTGCCTTCAAAATCCAAATTGGATAAAATAAGATTCATCAATGTTGTTTTTCCCGCACCGTTTGGACCAATAAGGCCAAGTAATTCACCCTTAGGAATGGTTAGATTCAATTGTTTTAAGACTTCAACTGAACCATATTTTTTATTGATATTTAATAATTGTAGCATTTAATTTTCCTCAAGCATTTATAAAGAATAAGGGGAATAGTTGGTGGAATAATAACAAGAATGAAATATATGATCCTATTAATTATGTTCTCAAGATAAGCCAGTCGAATTATGAGAGCATATATTACGAGCAATATATGTGTGAGAAGGAAGATTGGTAAAAACCGAAAAGTAAAGTTCGGGGCAAAGATTGAATACAGGAATGTTAGTAATCCAAAATAGACTAAAGAAATTACAATCCAAAATATAATTTCTGATTTAAGGATTTTATAAACACAATAAGGATAGAATTTTAAAATCTTTGTATCATTTTCAGTGGGATATTGGATAATTATTGCCAATATTCTGAAAGCTTGTATAAAAAAACCGGCAATATAAAGGTTCGTTAAATCATTTTTGATCGAGATAAAAATAATCACTAAGTTGATGATCAAAAAAAAGATAATGTTATACAAAATTGTTAATTTATTTTTTCTCCAAAGAAATACGATATCTCTGATCAGGAGACCATACACCGGAAGCTCTACTTTCAAATCATATTTATGATAAAAGGCATTTTTTTTCTTTTTGTTTTTTGAAATATTTGGTTTATACAAAATTAAAATACCCTGGAATAGTGAAAGAAGTATGAGAATGATCAGTCCTGCTAATATAAGTAAATACTGATATAATAATTTAGGTTTAGCGCAAAAAAATGATATAACAACGAATATGAGTATATTGCTTAAAGTGGCTTGAAACTTTCTTATTTTTCTAAGTTCAGATTTAGACAGCAAGGTTAACAAAAATTTATTTTCCTTTTTAGTTATTATTAAATAGGCATTAGTCAGCATGAAAGATATAGGAAGAATACTTAATATAACGGAAATTTGAATAATTTGATTATTTGAATGTTGAGCTGTTAATTGTCTTATCGAGAACAGTGTTAATAAACCAATAATTCCTAAAATAATAATTCCACCTAAGTTTTCTTTAAACCGCAGCCAATTTTTAAATATTCTTAGATGATTTAATATTATTTTAAAAGGATACATCTCAACTATTTTTTTTAACCTTAAGAATAATTACAAAAATTATCATGTTAGATAGCATTGTCAGATTATATCAAAATTAGGAAAATTATCTATATTTGTACTTTTTAAGTATTTTGAGTATTTGTTTAGTTGATGCATATAAGTATTCATATTACCAAATAAAATTTCTTCTATGAAACTTTTGCTTATTTAAATTATAGAGATAGCTTCAAATATTCTCTATTAATCCTTCTTATCCATATATTTTTTGATCTGCTTCTCCTCCCAATCATTGCCAAATATACCTCGCGCACCAAATACATGAAAGCCGTGAGCGAACAAACCGATCCCCCATCCAAGAAGAGGCCAGTAGAACCATAAATGATGAGGAGAGGTTAACATATTAATGATGAATATTCCAATATTCACAATAATAAATACAGCCAGATGAGACCAAAATCCCCTTATCTCTTCGACTCGTACTTTTGCACTTTTGTATTCTTCTGAATCTTTGTCATACGTTGTCATTTTATACTCCTTTTTGTAGATTTGTAATTAACAATATATTTAGTAACTTGATCCATTATTTCTTACCCAAAATATTTTTGAATAATCTGCTCACACAGTATTTTTGACTCTTCTTCTGAGTTGCTTTCTGCAATAATTCGCACGATCGGTTCAGTGCCGGATTTCCTTATATGAATCCAAAACTCGGGATCAATGATTTTAATTCCGTCTTGCATATCAAGTTTTTTATCAGAGTTATCTTGAATTATATACCCGGTCAGCTCTTCAAAATCGGTTTCTTCAGAAATATTAAGTTTGGTCTTGTATATGAAATATCTAGGAATTTCTGCTGCCAGTTCTGAGATAGTTTTCCCTGAAACTGCCATATACGAGAGGATAAGCGCCATACCAAGAGGAGCATCACGCGTGAAATGAAGTTCGGGCAAAATAACTCCCCCATTGCCCTCGCCACCTATCACACAATTATGCTTGATCATTGCTTCTGCGACGTTTATCTCACCTACAGGAGATCGAAAAATTTGAACTGCATTTTCCTTTGCTATCACATCGGAAACCATTGATGAGGATAAATTTGTTGCAATATTTCCCAGCTTTTTTGAGAGCACATATTTTTCAGCCAGCAGAAGTGTATATTCTGTACCAAGTGCAGTTCCGTCATTTGAAACAATTGACAATCTATCCACATCCGGATCTGTGGCAAAGCCGATATCAGCTTTGTGTTTGATGACTTCATCTTCCAGTGCGCCAAGATTTTGTGCTACTGGTTCTGCAATGCGCGAGAACATACCATTCGGTTCGGAATACAGCTCGATGACTTCACAGCCAAGTTCTCGGAGAAATTTCGGGGACATCAAACCACCGGCGCCATTCGTGGAATCTATTACTACTTTGAAATTCTTCTCTTTTATTTTATCTACCTCTATAATAGGAAGTTTCATGATCGCATTAATGTGATCTTCAATCGCGAAAGCATACTGAGAGAATGAACCGATGTGAGTCCAACCAAGATCCGCCAGCTCATCTTCAGGAATGTTCCAGAAATTTTTTGCCTGGACTGGTGTCAAAAAAGTGCCTTCTCCATTGATAAGCTTGAGTGCATTCCATTCCGGCGGATTATGACTCGCAGTGATCGCGATCCCTCCATCTGCTTTGAGGTTTTCAACAGCGAGAAGTACTGTAGGCGTGGGACAAATCCCCAAATCGATCACATTTGCACCAACGGACATTAAGCCAGCTGAAACAGTGCTGAGGAACATTTTTCCTGTTGTGCGTGAATCTCTTCCAACAACCACTTTCCCTCGCCCAGAGAAGATTCCAAAGCGTTTTGCAAAGGAGAGCACAAGCTCGGTAGTAAGAGAATCTCCAACAATTCCGCGTATTCCTGAAACACTTTTCATCAGTTTTGACATTTTACTTCCTTATTTCCTGCGATTTTCTTAATACTTAAATTTCTGTGCGTTGCATTTACAATGTCAATTCTTACTTCAAAATATTCTTCGGGAAGTAATCCTTCAGCTTTTTCGGGCCATTCAATAAAAAAGATGCCTTCTTCCATGAGCAGGTCGCAAAATCCGATCTTTTCAATTTCTTCAACGTTTTTCAGTCGATAAAAATCAAAATGATAAAGATAGGTTGAGGCTTCGTAAATATTCAAAATAGTAAAGGTCGGGCTTGATACATATCCATCAAAACCCAACTCTTCGGCAATTTTTTTTACAAAAAAGGTTTTGCCGCTTCCCAGTTCACCTTTGAGTGCCACGACATCACCAATCTTCAGCAGATCGGCAAAATCCTTTGCGATCCGTGAAGTTTCATTCTCAGAAGTGCTTATAAATTCCGAAGAATATGAATCACGAGCCATACTATTTCTTTGGTGTAAAGACAGAGACGGGCAGTATCATTTCTTCCATGGATACACCGCCGTGCTGATAGGTGCCGTCGAATTTGCGCTTGTATTCATTATAATCAGTGGGATACACAAAATAATGATCTCCCTTTGCAAAGATGTAGTTCTCTACAACGTTTTCAATCGGAAGCCCGTACCTTGTGGGATCTGAAACTTTAATCGTGTGCCTGTCATTACAGGTGATATTTTTACCATGCTTGGAACGTAATCCTGACGAAATTTTCTTATCGCTTATAACCTTCGTGGCATGATCGACCTTAATAGAACCGTGATCTGTTGACAGGATTACAACCGCATCCTGTTTGGCGATCAGTTTTAGGGTTTTATAAAATTGAGAGTTCAAGAACCACAATTTAGTTAACGAGCGCAGTGCGCGGTCGTTAGGAATGATTTCCTGAAGTATTTCGTCTTTAAATCTGTGATGAAGAAGCAGGTCTAAAAAGTTATACACAAGAACGACCAATCGTTCTTTTTTATATGAAGGGATCTTTTTGGTGACATACTCGCCTTCCTCAGTATTCAGTACCTTTATATATTTGCTTCCCTGCGGCATGGGAATATTCATTTTCTTGAGCTGTTCGTCCATAAAAAAATGTTCATCCCGGTTAAGACTGCTTTCGACTTCTTTGCTGTTTCGCCAGAATTGCGGGTACAACTTTGCGATCTTATCGGGCATCATACCTGCGAAAATTGCATTCCGGGAATATGGCGTTGATGTGGGCAAAATGGAATAATAGTAATTTGTTTTCACATTGAAAAGTTCTTCAATAAAGGGTTTGAAAACCATGAATTGATCAAGACGCAGGCAATCAAGGATTACAAAATACACAATTTTCTTGGTGTAAAGTCTGTCAGCAGCGAATTTCCTCACAATATCAGGAGAAAGCACCGGACCATCTGATTGTGTGAGAAAATCTTCATAGTGGGCAGCAATGTAGTTCGAAAACTCAGTATCGCAATTTTTCTTCTCATATAAGTGCATTTGCATGATATCTTCATAGTAGAGCTGATCTAGCTTCAAGTCCCATTCTGCAAGTGAGCGATAAATGTCTATCCAATCCTGCCAGTTCGGTTCTGTGAAGAGTTTTTGATTAAGTTTTGCTGAAAACTCAGCATATTCCTCACCGGTCCGGTTTCTGCGGATCTCTTCAGACATGATTATCTTCTTGATGGACATCAGCACCTGGTTCGGGTTGATCGGTTTGATGATATAATCTGTGATCTGCTGTGCGATCGCTTTGTTCATTAAACCTTCTTCTTCGTTCTTAGTGACCATTACAACCGGCAGACTTTCGTTGAGTTTCTTAATCTGCACAAGAGTTTCCAACCCGTCGAGTCCTGGCATCATTTCATCAAGAAGAACGATATCAAAATTTTGTTCTTCAACGAGTGCTATTCCGTCATTTCCATTGGATGTAGAAACAACTTCAAAATTTCTTTCTTCAAGAAATAAAATATGTGGTTTGAGCATCTGTATTTCATCATCTATCCAGAGTATCTTTACTTTTTTCATCTTATATTCCCTTCATCGGAACGAGTATATCGTTCGATAAAATTGTTTTTATATTCCGAGAAACTATTGTTATTGATGGCTTCCCGGATTTCTTTGATCAGCGTATTATAAAAAGTTAAATTATGCAGTGTCGTTAATCTGACACCAAGTATTTCTTTCACATTGATGAGATGGCGAATATAGGCGCGAGAGAAATTTCTGCATGCATAACAAGAGCAATCATCCTGAATGGGACGAAAATCCTCTTTGTAGTTTCCATTTCGTACAGTAAGCCTGCCATCTCTGGTAAAAGCCTGCCCGTTCCTTGCATGACGCGTAGGCATCACACAGTCGAACATATCTACTCCTCGCTCGATATTCTCGAGCAGATCGAGAGGTGTTCCCACGCCCATCAAATAGCGTGGTTTCTCTTTTGGCAGAACTCTATCCATGAGGTTAACAATTCGTAGCATATCCTCCTTATTTTCACCCACAGCTAAACCTCCAATGGCAAAGCCGGGAAAATCAATGCTGATAAGTTCTTTTGCGTTTTCTTCCCGCAGGTCATCATAAATGCTTCCCTGCACTATTCCAAATAGGGATTGCTCTCCACCGAGCTGCTCATGTTTAATCTTACAGCGTTCTGCCCAGCGAAGTGACATATCTGCGGATTCCTTTGCGTATCTTTTTGTGCAGGGATAGGGTGCACACTCGTCAAGAACCATAATGATATCTGCTCCAAGATTGTGCTCGATCTCCATAACCCGCTCAGGACTAAATAAATGAGAGCTCCCATCAATATGAGATTGAAATTCAATGCCGTCTTCAGTGATCTTCCTGAACTTCTGCAAACTCATGACCTGGAAACCGCCGCTGTCAGTAAGCATATTTCCGTTCCAGTTCACAAAAGAGTGAAGTCCGCCTGCATTTTTTATAAGCTCATCACCGGGTCGCAGATATAAGTGGTAAGTATTTCCCAGAATTATATCAAACCCGATATTCTCTAATTCCTCAGGTGACATTGCCTTTACTGTGCCGAGTGTTCCCACAGGCATGAATACAGGAGTTTGGACGATACCGTGAGGAAGTATAAGTTCTCCTGTTCTGGCTGAGGTGACCGAATCCTGAGTACGAACCGAAAACCTGAAACTCATTCTATTGTTCCTATTATTTTTAAGTGAATCGATATACTAAACATAAAAAATATGAATTTCCAATATCCAACACGGAATATCCAATATCCAAGTATTTTTGTTGCTATCGCTCATTTTTCTTTTTAGCCGTATCAATGCTCTTAAAAAGTATTGAAATCAACTCGTCTGTTTCCTGCAATAGAGGGGATAATTTTGTTGAAGGTTGAATTAATTTTGCTTTAATTATTATCTTCAACCACACTTCGATCTCTCTCAACTCTTTTAAAGCTATTTTCAATTTATAAATAAAATCAGCCCTAGATTCAGCACTTTGAGCCTCTCCGTAATTGGGAGCAGATGATGTACCACTTCTTAGTATTTGAGAAGAGACATGTTTACCTGCTTTTGTGTCAGGTAGTTGTTCAGACACTTTAATAATTCTAACCGCATAATCAATAAGACGTTCCTGTAAATCAAACTTCTTTTGATTATTTTCAGTATTCTTTTCTTTCTCACTCATTTATTTTCTTACTTCATACCTGGATATTCCGTGTTGGATATTGGATATTTTTATCACACTACCTACTATT